>CAMOUZ010000147.1 GCA_946626795.1 uncultured Clostridia bacterium | reverse complement strand
TCGCGCCGACGCCGCCGAGCTGCGCATGACCGAAGAGGTCGGTCTTGCTGGCGGTGAATTCGCCCACGTACGTGCCGTCCTTGGTCTTGATGCCTTCGGAGACGACGACCATACACTTATTCTCGTTCTTCGCGCAGACATCTTTCACGCTCTCGATGAATTCGTCGATGTCGAAGGGAGTCTCGGGGAGATAAATGAGATCCGCGCCGAGCCCTTTATAAGAAGCAAGCTGCGCCGCCGCGGTGAGCCAGCCGGCATTTCTGCCCATGACTTCCACCACGCAGACCATACCGGTATTATAGACCGTGGAGTCGAGTTTGAGCTCCATGATGGAGGTGGCGACATATTTCGCCGCGCTGCCGTAGCCGGGGCAATGGTCCGTGCCGAAAAGGTCATTGTCGATGGTCTTGGGCACGCCCATCACGCGGCACTCATAGCCGGACTGTTGCATATATTTGCTGACCTTATTGCAAGTGTCCATGCTGTCATTACCGCCGTTATAAAGGAAGTAACGGATATTGTACTTCTTGAAGACTTCGAGAAGTCTCTTATAATCGGTCTCGTCCACGTCCGCGCTTTTGAGCTTATAACGAACGCTGCCGAGGGCGGAAGAGGGAGTATTTTTCAAGAGTTCGAGCTCCTTCATATCCTCCTCGCCGATGTCGTAAAACTGCTCGTCCAAGATACCTTTGATGCCATGCGCCGCGCCATACACCTTCGTGATGACGTCCTTATGTTTGAGCGCCTCGATGAAGACGCCCGCCGCGCTGGAATTGATGACCGACGAGGGACCGCCCGATTGACCGAAGATCAATGCGCCTTTTAATTCTTTCATGATAATCCTCCTAAAAAATGGCTTTTCGCCCGTATTTCCTATCTATATAGTATTCTACTATAACCGCCGCGATATCGCAAACGTTTTTACGCCTTAAAGGCTGAGCATTTTCGCCTGCTCGTAAAGCGCTTCGTCGAAGGAGGGCTCCACGGCGAGCGCCTCGGCGATGGGCATCTCGATGACGTCATCCCCTTTCGAGCCGACGACGATCCCGCCTTTATTCTCTTTCAGGAGCTGCACGGCGCGAATGCCGAGCTTGCTTGCGAGCACTCTGTCCGCCATCGTGGGCGAACCGCCGCGCTGGATATAGCCGAGGACGGTGCTACGCAGGGAGAGCCCCGTGCGTGCTTTGATCTCCGCCATCGCCTCCTCCAACGGGCAAGCGCCTTCGGCGTGCACGACGATACCACTCGTCTTCCCCACCGCCGTGCCGCGATTTAAGACGGAAGCCACGTCGTCGAAATCCACCTTATGCTCGGGCACGAGGATAACCTCCGCGCCGCCCGCGAGCCCCGCATGGAGGGCGATCTGTCCGCTATGCCGTCCCATCACCTGCACGATGACCACGCGCTCGTGAGAGCTCATCGTATCGCGGAGATTATTGATGGCGTTCAGGGCGGTATTCACCGCCGTGTCGAAGCCGATGGTGCGGTCGGTATAGCCGAGGTCATTATCGATCGTCCCCGGAATCCCCACCGTCTTCACGCCGAAATCATTGTAAAAGTCCAAAGCGCCGTGGAAAGAGCCGTCGCCGCCGATGACCACGAGCCCTTCGACATTCCGATTCGCCAAGGACTCCGCCGCCTTCTTTCTTCCCTCATAGGTATTGAATTCGGGGCAACGCGCCGTGCGAAGAATGGTGCCGCCTCGCTGAATGGTGTCGGAAACATTACGGCGCGACATCATATGCATATCGCCCTCGATGAGCCCCATATAACCACGCTCCACGCCGTACACTTCGATATTATAATAGCTCGCCGCCCTGACCACCGCGCGAATGGCGGCGTTCATGCCCGGGGCGTCCCCGCCCGACGTTAAAACTGCGATACGTTTCATAGCATTCTCCCTTTGATTTCTTGCTCTCATTTTATCACCGCACGCGCGGGAGATACAAATGGTATTTTGCGGCGTCGATCACGCTCGCGATCACTTCTTCCTTTCTTTGATGATGAAATTCTCCGGTCCGACGAGACCATACATCTCCGCCACGAAGCCTTCGCTGTCCGCGACGGTTTTGTCATGGAGATAATACTTGCCGCCCGAGAAGAAATAAAGCTGGACGCCGCCTTTATGCGCGGCGCAGATCTCCTTCGCTTTCTCATAGAGCGAAGCATAATTCGCGGGAAGATTCACCACGTACACGATGTTCCTTTCCGGCTTCGTCTCTTCCGCCGCCGCCACCTGCCAAGAACGAACGCTGCGGATATTCAAGCTGAATTTTCCGTCTCGATCTTTCAAGGAGCCATCAATCATGACGATATTTCCGGATTTCAAGAGATCTTTCGCTCGGGCGAATGCACCGCCGTACGCCACGCATTCGATGGTGCCGTCGAGGTCTTGGAGCTTCATGATCGCCATTTCATTTCCCTTTTTATCCGTCTTCTTCACGACGTCGAGGAGCATGCCCGCGGCAAGGACGTTCTTCCCATCCAGATCGGGCACTTCCACGACAGCGTCCTCGGACTC
>CAMOUZ010000146.1 GCA_946626795.1 uncultured Clostridia bacterium | reverse complement strand
TAAAGAGCGTGGTCTTTCCGCAATTCGGATTTCCTGCCAAAGCAAATCTTTTCATTTCTCCGCCTCCATCATAACGCAAGCCGCTTCGGTCTTGCGCAGGGTCAGCTCATAGCCGCGTATCGTGACTTCGATGGGATCCCCGAGGGGGGCTTTCTTCCGAAGGAAGATCTCCGCGCCCGGCGTGATGCCCATATCGAAAAGGCGACGCTTGATCTTACCCTCTCCGCCGACGCGCTTCACTCTGCCGACTTCTCCTATCTCGAATGTGTCCAACGTTTTTTCCATAGTTCTCTCCTTTTATCACGCGACGAATATCTTCGTCGAAATGCTACTGTCCAAAGCGAGCCTGCCGTCCTTAATCTTCACGACCACCGTCCCGCCGCTCGAAGAAAGCACGGTCACTTCCCCATTCAAGGTGACGCCGAGACTCTCCAAATGTTTCTTGGTCTTCTCGTCTGTGGCGATGCGTACGATTTTTAAGTCCACATTTACGGGTGCGATCACGATCGGCATAGCTCTTCTCTCCTCCTCATCCTATGCAGATAAGCTTTTCAATATGAATCATATTTCATATTCGCACTTAAATAGTAGCACCACGCCAAACGCCTGTCAAGAGAAATATGAAAGTTTTTTCACGTTTTTTTATTTTTTTCTCCTTCTATACGGGAAAACTTTTCCGCGCTGCGTGATCCGCCCTTCTTCCGCGCAAAGATCATCCTTCGACACGCGGATCTTTGTCTCCTTTTATACGCGCGGTGTATTATGCGCGCGAATCATTATATATCCCTGCGTAAACGAAAAAAGGCAGCAAATGCATGCTGCCTTTTTATTTATTCGATGAAAGAAAACTTTCTTTCCCGAGGGGCTTGAAGGCTTACGCCTTCTTCACCGCGTTTCTGATGATGACTCTGCCGAGGCTCTTCACGAGAGGACGGACGAGGTCATTATCCAAGAAGTCCGTAAGACCGTCGATAAGCTGCGTGGCGATGCCTGCGCCGTCCGCACCGAAGACAAGCTCGGTGGTGGCACCCTGCGCCGTGGGATCGAGCATTTCGAGATTGTTCGTATTGTCCGCGCCCCAATTGAAGGAGAAGTTCGAATGGGTAACGGTGGTCTCTTCCAGCGTGGTGGTCGCCGTCTTGGACTCCTTCTTCACATAGCTCGCCGCAAAGGTATTCGCCTTGGTATCCAAGCTGAGGTCGAAGGTGACGTATCTGCCGCTCGCCAAGGTGAGCTCGTAATTCACGACGAAGGTATTCTCCTTGGAGACGTCGAACGTGAACTTATAGACGTCGCCCTTGAAGGTGAGGGTGAAGAAGAGCTTATTCTGATACTCGGCGGTATTGACATAGAGCTCGATGTTGGAGATATAATCTTTGAGGTCCGCGGGGATATTCGCGCCCGGGATCTTCCTATTCAGGAAGGAGATGAAATCTCTGTTGATGATCTTGGAGATGTCGCTCGCGTACTCATTGAGATCCGCGCCCGTGATCTTGATGCCGAAGGAGCCTTCCGCAACGGTGGCTTTCGCTTTGAGCTTATTGAAGATGCCGCCAACGCCTGCGAACACCGTCTGAATGTCAAAGGACTCCGCCTTCTCATTCGCTTTCGCGTCGGTGCCGTTCGTCACGCCTTCTTCTTGCGCGGCGCTAGCCGTCGGGGTCTTGCGCTCGATGTAATAGGTCAAGAGCTGCGCAACGACATTATTTCCGTCCTCACCGAAAAGGGCTTTAAGCTGATCATTGAACTTCGTGGCGTCTTTGATCTCAATGATACCCGCCGTATTATTCCAGATCATACCATGCCAATTGTCTCCCGTAAGACCTGCCCAAGACATAATCGTCGCGATCGCGGTGTTATCCGCAGTAAAGGTATAGATGGTCTCACCGTCATCGTCCTTATTATAAGCCGTGCCGCTCGTCGCGATGGTCTTCGTCGCCTGATCATAGCTGATCGAGAAGAAATTCGTATTGGCATTCGGATTGAAGACTTTGCCTTGCGACTGCTTGATCGTGAAGGAAGCCTTGATCTGGCTGGGCTTGAAGGGGTTGATGGAAGTGACCAAATGATAACGGAAGGTGGAATCGAGATTCGTCGTCTTGTCCGTCACGGTCACATCGCCGCCGACATTGAAGTTCGTCGGGCTGAAATACTCCGCCTTTTGGTCGATATCCTTCGGGGTATCGAGCTTCACCTTGCCATAGAGGGCGTCGGAGAAGGCGAAGTCATGCGCATAGATCGCGAAGCTGATCGCGGGGATTTCGAGCTTGCCGTCCTCGGAAGTCTCATCCTCTGCGAAATAGAAGGTACATTTCGGGATATTCACAGCGAGCTCGAAATCGGTCATATTGCCGCTCTTATCCGAGATCGCGGTGATGGTGATATGTCCGATGAGTCCATGCATCGTCTCGAAGTCAAGCTTCTTGGGATCGACGCCGAGGATGACCGGAGCCTTTTCGAGATACTTGCCGAGCACCGCATTGATGACGGAACCATAGGTCTCCGAGACCTCGGAGAGCACG
>CAMOUZ010000145.1 GCA_946626795.1 uncultured Clostridia bacterium | reverse complement strand
ATAAGCTCCTATGCGCGCGCCGCGCGATCAATAAAACTCCCGCTGAATAAAGAGGAGCGTGAAACACGACGACCAATTGAAGTCCACGATCGAATGCCACTGCTTACGCCAATCGGGCACGCGGGGCTGCTTGCCTTTCCTCTCGCAACGATAAGGGATGACCTTATCCATCGGATCGTAAAACTCGAAGATCGTGCCCGTCTTTTTATGCCATTTCTTGACGGTGGAAAGGGTCTTTTCCCTGAGCTCTTCCGCGATCTCATCATAGCCGTAATCTTGCAATCCCTTGATGATGAAATAATTCAGATTCAGCCAGACGCCGCCGCGCCACATATCCGTGGAAAAAGCGGGATGATCCTGCGAGATCGAGGCGAGCGGGACGGGCGTCCAAAGCTTGGTCTTGTCCGTCAAAAGCGCCACCATTCTCTTCGCCTGCTCCGCCGAAGGAATGCCCGCGAAAAGCGGGAAGAAACTAAGCGGAGACAAGACGCGGGTCAGCGTCCCCGTCGTCAGCAATTTGTCGTAATACGTGCCCGTCTCTTCATCCCAAAGCTCGGCGTTGATCCTCTCCTTGATTCTGTCCGCAACGAGCTGCCATTTCTCTGCGCGTTCGGGATCGCCGAGCTCCGCGAAGATCAAGGAAAGATAATGCGCGTCATGCACGGCAAAAGCGGAGAAGTCGATGGCGTCCATTTCGTCGTCGAAGTCGAAACGCGGGCTATTGTCCAAGCCGGACTCGCCGCATCTGCAATTCAGTTGATCCGGCTCGGTCAGCCATTCGAGCAGTCCGTTATGATTCGCGTCGCGGTGCTCCATATCCCAAGTAAGATACTTTTCAAGCACGTCCGTGTACTCGGCGAGGAAAGCGCGGTCGCCCGTCTTTTTATAGACCTCCCAAACGCCCCAAGCAAGCACTTGCGGCTGGGTCACGTCCGAGCATTCGTTCGGCGCCATCAAGTGGGGAATGAAGCCGTCGGGGTGCGCCTGTTCGAGCACGGCGCGCAAGCAGTCCTTCGCCATCTCGGGATTATAATTCACCATCGCGAGCGCATGGAAAACGCTGTCCCAGAGCCACATATGGCGGTGCGGCACGCGATTCGGCGTCGTCCAACGGCAAGGGATCGTCCCTTGGGGCGAATGCACGTTCACCTTATTGACGGAGAGCGCTTTGTAATAAAGCTTCTCGTATTTACGGTCTTTACACTTGGGCATCTTCTCGAAATAAGCGTATCTCGCGGCTTTCAAAGCGTCCGGATCCGCCGTCCTCAGCGTATTCATCACGCCCGCACGCGCGCCTTCGATGGAAAAGGCGTGATAAATGGCGATCTTATAGCCGCGATCCTCCGCCTTCTCCCAAGCGACGCCGATGCGGTCGAACTTGGTGGCATAAACGTCGATCCCCCAGGTCACGTGATGGGTCAGCCCCTTCTCCCCTTTCAAGACGGGAAGCTCGGGCGCATAACCGATCAAAGCATCTTCGCCGACATAGGTCAGGAAGAAGTCGCCGCACTCGGTCTCGGCGTCGATCATGTCGCCGGTGATCGCGCGGAAGCGGACCTTGCCTTCAAGCGGGAAGGCGATCTTCACCCATTCCCGAAGCTCAAATCGGATCTCTCCCTTTTTCCAAGTCAGCGTTCCGACGAAATCGTCGTAATAACGCGTCACGCCCTCCAAACCGGAAAAGCCGAATAATTGTCCGTATCCCCAAATGTCATTCAGTTTCATTTTTCTCTCCGAATCAAGCCGCCGCCTCTCGGTCGGCGCCTCCGTTTTCTCCGTTTTTTGCGCGTATCTCGCGCATCTTTGACCATTATAGCACAAGAAAGATAGGAATACAAACGCTTACGCCCCATTTAACCCCCGAAATCCGAAGCAAAATCACCCCTTGCCGGGCGAAAAAACATCCGCCGCCTTTCCGAATCCGAATGACGGAATGTTTTTTTTATACGCCGCCTTTTAATTCACCGCCTTCCTCATTGCAAAAGAAAGGAGAATGATGTTATAATATCTCTGACGACACCGAAAAGATGAAGGAAGACCTATGGAAAAGAACAGATTGGAAGCATTCAGCGACGGTGTACTCGCCATCATCATCACGATCATGGTGCTGGAACTTTCCCTGCCCTTGGGGGACGGGTTTAAAGATTTCGCGGCAATCATGCCCGTCCTCTTGACCTACGTTTTGAGCTTTTTCTTCGTGGCGATCTATTGGGTGAATCATCACCTGATGTTCAATATCACGGGGAAAGTCAATTTAAAGATTCTTTGGGTGAATATCATCTGGCTTTTCGTCATATCCCTCATCCCCTTCACGACGGCTTGGGTGGGCAAATATCCGACCTCTTGGGCGCCGCTTTCGATTTATTTCGGCGATATGGCGCTTGCGAGCATTACTTTCCACGTGCTCTATGCCCTGATTCTGCATGAGAACGGGGAAAAGATAAAGTTCGGCGTGCGCAATTATGTCAGCTTAGCTGTTTACGTTTTGGCGACGGGTCTCGGCGGCTTCTGCCCCATCGCGGCTTTCAT
>CAMOUZ010000144.1 GCA_946626795.1 uncultured Clostridia bacterium | reverse complement strand
ACGGACGCCGATATGGTGAAAGACATCTGTTATCTCACCTCGGATAAAAATGTGTATTGTTTTACGGATAAAGGAAACGTGGCGCGTATTTCCGCCTCCGATCTTCCCGAAAAGTCTTGGAAGGACAGGGGACAGCCTTTCGTGAAAGTGATGTCCCAAGCGGATAAAGATGAGCGCGTCGTCTCCATCCTTTGCCTAGACGATATCACAGATCCCGAGGCTTCCCTCGTCTTCTTTACGTCGGACGGCATGGCGAAACGCACGCTTGTCTCGGAGTACCTGACCTTGACCAAGAATTATTTCCAAGCGACCATCGTAAAGGAAGGGGAGCGTGTCGTGAACGTGGCGCCCTTCACCCTCGGGGATTCTATGCTTTTCGTTACGTTGGACGGAATGGTCCTGAAAGCGGAGTCAGATGACGTTCCCGTGCAGGGCAGGCGCTCCGCGGGTGTTAAAGGCATGATGCTATCCGACGGAGATTCCGTTTCTTCCGCAAATATGGTGAATGAGGAAGGCGAGGTCATTGTCCTCACCGAGCTCGGCTACGGCAAACGCGTTTTGATCGCGGAGCTTGATTCCGCCAAACGTTATCGTAAGGGGCTGAAACTCATCGACACCGATCTTTCCCGCGGGAAAGTGGTCTTCTCCGACGTCGTAAAGATGCCTTATTTGGTGGCGCTCTTCTATGACAATGAAGAAAATGAATTGATCAACACCGATCTTTTCGAGCTTGAAGATCGTACGGATATCGGCGTGTATCTCCCGGCGGACAGAAACGTTCGCATTGTCGGCGCTTGGAAACACCGCACGAATTGATTTTTCCTCGCCAATCATTCTTTAAAGCTCCGCAATCGCGGAGCTTTTCTTATGTCTCTGGGATAAATTGGGACGAGCTTGCATAGTATCTTCTATGCTTGTACCTTTTTTGCCGAGATCGATATCCGACTTGCTTCCGAAAGAAGTGATGGAGATCCGCCTTCGTAGGGGCGGACGTCTTCGTTATCTTACTCTGCGAGGCTGGACGGACACCTCCCACTCTGTCTCGGATGAGGAATTCGAGTTCACTTTGCTTGCAGTGACCGAGAGGTCGCTTTACGCCATCACGGAGAAACTCGTGAACGGCTATCTTCCTTTAAAGGGCGGCGTGCGCGTCGGGGTAGCGGGCGAGGGCGTGATGGAAGGGGATCGAGTGAAGTCCGTGAAGCATATTTCCTCTTTGGTGATCCGCATTCCGCACCAAGTTCTCGGTGTTTCGGATTTTCTTGTTATTGACGGATGTTTCAGTCAAAACGTACTTATTATCTCGCCGCCCGCCTGCGGTAAAACCACCCTGCTTCGCGATGTCGCGAGGCGCCTCTCGGACGCAGGGAAAAATGTCGTGATCTTGGATGAAAGGGGGGAGATCGCCGGGGTAAATAACGGGTACGTCGCTTTGGATGTCGGCGGGAACAGCGATGTGCTTTTCGGCTTCCCGAAAAAGATCGCTTACGTAAATGCCCTGCGCGCTTTAAACCCCGATTATATTATCACGGACGAGCTCTCCGGTGAGAACGACGTCGCAGGCGTTTTGCGTGCTTATTACGGTGGTGTTCGGGTGATCGCCACCTTGCACGGGCGAGACGAAAATGCCCTTTACGGAGATTTTTCCGCTCTCGCTAAGGTGTTTGATCGTATCGTCGTTTTGTCGCGTTCGCCGAGGGTCGGCACGGTCGTAAAAGATCTTACGAGGTGAGTATGACGTCGGTTTTTGTCGGGATTCTTGCTTTCTTTTCCGCTTCTCTCGTGGGAATGTGGCTGAAAAAGCGATCGATCTCCAAATGGAAGTTTTATCGTGATTTTCAAGAGTATCTTCTCTTTGCCGCGGAGAAGATATCTTCCGAAAGGATGCCGCGCGCGGAGATCGACGCCGCGTTCCGTAGCGAGAGTAAAGAGTTTCTTGGCTTGTTAAAAGGGACCTCTGAGGCGTTTTCTCTCAAAAACGAGGAGATTCTTTCCGTCAAGGAGTATCTTGATTCCATCGGAACGTCGGATGCGGAGGCGCAGCTTTCCTCTTTACGGGGGAAGAGCGCAGAGATCAAGAGACTTCTTGATACGGACGGGGAGAAATGGCGGAAAGAAGCCTCCCTTTATTTCAAACTCTGCGTGCTTGTCGGCGTCGCGCTTTTCATCATTTTGGTATAGAGGAGGAAATATGGAAATCAGCGTATTGTTCAAGATCGCGGGCGTCGGATTGCTCGCGGCGATCATCAATATCATCCTCAAAAAAAGCGATAAAGAAGAGATCGCCACCGTCACGACCCTGGCGTCCCTTGTCATCGTGCTCGTCATCGTGCTCGATATGATCGGTTCGCTTTTCGACAGCATAAAATCCATTTTCAGCCTCTATTGATATGCAGATCGTCAAGGTGGTCGGCGTAGGACTTATCGGTGCCCTCGTAGCGGGACTTCTCAGACAGGAGAAGTCCGAGCTTTTTATCTTTGCGATCATCGCCACGAGCGCCCTCATTCTCATCATCCTGCTTTCCTCTCTGACGGAAGTCATTAAGCAATTCGGGATGCTGGTGGGAAAGAGCGGGGTTGACGAGTCCCTTTTCGCGGGCGTCTTGAAAAT
>CAMOUZ010000143.1 GCA_946626795.1 uncultured Clostridia bacterium | reverse complement strand
GTTCAGACGTGTGCTCTTCCGATCTGAGATCCGCGATGGTGCGCGCCACGCGCAAGATACGGAAGCTCGCTCTCGCGCTGAGGGAAAGCTTCTTAAACGCCGATTCCAACATCGCCTCCGCTTCCGACGGGATCTCGCAATACTCCTTTATCAAGCGATTGCTCATCTCGGCATTCGTGTAAAGCGGCATCGAAGCAAAACGCGTCCTTTGGATCTCGCGCGCTTTCATCACCCGCTCTTTGATCACGGAGCTCTTTTCTTCCGCTTCTTTTCGACGGAGCTCATCAAACTCCACGGCGTCAAGCTCGATCTGAATGTCGATCCTGTCAAGGAGCGGCCCGGAAAGCTTATTCATATAGCGGCGTATGCTCTGCGGTGTACAAGTGCATATATGCTTCTTGGAGCCGAAATTCCCGCAAGGACAAGGATTCATGCTCGCGATGAGCATAAAATGCGCGGGATAGCGCACTGTTTGCTCCACTCTCGACACCGTGACCGTTCCGTCCTCCAATGGCTGACGAAGGGTCTCCAACGTGTGCCTTGCGTATTCCGGCGCTTCGTCGAGAAACAAGACGCCGTGATTTGCGAGGGAGACTTCACCCGGTCTCGCCTTTGCGCCGCCTCCGATGAGCGCGGGAACCGTCGTGCTGTGGTGCGGCGTCCGAAATGGTCTCGTCGTAACGATCCCTTTCTTTCCGTCGAGGATCCCCGCCACGCTATGTATCTTCGTCACCTCGATCGCTTCTTCGAAGCTGAGGTCCGGCATAATGCTGACAACACACTTTGCAAGCATACTCTTGCCTGCGCCGGGAGGACCGATCATCAATACGTTATGTCCGCCCGCCACCGCAATTTCAAGCGCACGTTTCGCCGCAGACTGTCCCTTTACGTCCGCAAAGTCCACGTCGTATATCCCCTCTTGGCCTTCCGAAGCAAACTCACGAAAAGGGATGGGCGCAGCGTCTTCCCCTTCGATCACGTCGCAAGCCTCCTTTAAGCTACCGACGCAATACGCTTCGATCCCTTTGATGAAGCTGGCTTCCGCTGCATTCGCTTGGGGAAGGATGAACTTCTTATAGCCCTGTTGCATTCCCGAGATCAAAAGCGCGATGATCCCATTCACGGGGCGCAATTTTCCGTCGAGCGAAAGCTCGCCGAGGATTACGTAATCCCGATACGCCGTCGAGGTGATCTGCCCCGAAGCCGCCAAAATGCCAATTGCCATGGGCAGATCGAAAAGCGAACCTTCTTTTTTGGTATCGGCGGGAGCAAGGTTAATGATCACACGCTTCACCGGAAAGTGATATCCGCTGTTTTTCACGGCAGAGGTCACCCGCTCCGCCGCTTCCTTGATCGCGGCGTCGGGCAAACCGATGATCTCCACTCTCGGGAGACCGGCGGTGATGTCGATCTCGATATCGACTTTATAGCCGTCGAGACCGTTCAGCGAAAAACTATTTATTTTCGCCAGCATCTGCGCTCTCTTCCTTCTTCTTAAAGAGCACCGCGACTTTTTCTTTGCAGAAGGTCGCGACTTTCACGGCGATGGTTTTCACCTGCGCCGCAAAATATTTGAAATAATTCTCCCCAATGATCACAATGCCCTTGGTCTGATCCTTGACGCAGATCGAATACAAGACATAGCCGAAGTATCCAAGCAAGGCGACGTTCGCAATGGAGAAAATGATGAGCACGGGATCCGCCGCGGTCATATAGACGAGATCCGAATTCAATCCCGAGCCGAAATATCCGCCGATCATCATCGTATAAGACATATTCAAAAGGGTCGTCACGGAGAACCCACCGAAAAGTTTCAATGCTCTTCTATCACCCGAAATCATTCCGTATACGAGCAAGAGAATAAGCGCCGGATAGATAAGAAGCGTATCCACCGCCGACGTCATCACGAAGGTCAATGCAAAAGTGAAAGCGGAGAGGAGCAAAAGATCCAACCTGCTTCTCGATTTGAAGAAGAGATAAACGGTAAAGCCGATCGCCGCCGCGACGAAGATGCCGTTGAAGACATAAGACGCCGTGTTCGCCGCCTTTGCGCCGAGACCGAAGAGCCCATAGATCGTGAAGGCATTCTCCGTAAATCCGGTATGCGCAAGGAACGCAGAGATATATTTCGTCAACGCCGCAAAGGGCTTTCCGATCGCAAAGAAGCAGAGCGTGAAAGGCAACGCAATGAGGTATAGCACGATGACGGAAGAAGTGAGCGTAATGGAGATGCCCATCTTGTATTCGTCGCCCTTTGTGAAGAAGACAAAGAAAATATAGACGAGAAGCAAGGGCAAAAGCAGCATCGCCTCCGTCATAAAGAGCAAGGAAACGCTGAAATAGATGATCGCCGCGACATACTTCTTATCAAGCAAGGAGACCATAGATAAGAGGATGAAAAGCGCTCCGAGAGGCGCGTACGTTCCCCACCCTGCCGAGGTAAAGAAGAAAACGGGGATCAAGGCATAAACACCTGCGAAAAGCGCGGAAATATATTGATTGTATTTCCGATTCGCCAGGAGGAAGATCACGAAGACCGCCACGAGATCCGCGAGAACTGCGGGGATCTTGACGAAGATGGCAAAGCCCATCGAGCTCGAAACCAGATTTAAGGG
>CAMOUZ010000142.1 GCA_946626795.1 uncultured Clostridia bacterium | reverse complement strand
CTTGCGCCGGGTTCGCGCGGACTTTTCGACCCCAAGCATATCGCTTCGATCGGCATCGCTTTCTCCGACGTGGTGAGTCAGTTCACGCAGTTCGATAAGAATTTCGTGACGGGTAGCTATGTTGAAGTGGATACAATTCGCTTCATTTATACGGCATCCGAAGGCGCGACGAGGCTCCTTGCGGAAGAGCCGATCACCCCGACGGATTCCGCGAAGACCGTTCTCGACACCTTCGACACCTTGAAATGGGCGGCGAAGAACGGGCAGGAGGCATATGTCGTTCCCTCCGTCGCAGATGTCGGCGTGGCGGCGGACGGCAAGAGCGGCGCCTTCCCGTATAAGACGAGGATGTCCTCCACGTATTATACGATCTTCTCTTTGGCGGACAGCGTCAGGGCTTCGGGGATTCGCGTGCGTATGAAGACCGAGGCGACCCATGACTATCTGCCTTCGGCGGATATCGTGCTTTACGTCCAAAAGGACGGAAAAGAATATCGTTATCAAGCGAAATTCACGGAGGAAGAGAAGACGGCGAGCGTCTTTGACATCGCCAAGGAATGGACGGATTATACCATCGGTCTCGGACAGTTCAAATTGGACGGTGAGGGGAGCGCCATCACGGCGGACCTTGTGCCCTACATTCGTCAGATCTCCCTCGTTCTCAAAGATTATAAGAACGCGCCGAGCAATAGTTATCTCTCCGGCACGGTCTATATCGACGAGATCGTCCTCGACAATACCGTCGCTCGCGACGCCAATACGCGCGCGGCGGTCTGAAATATACCAACAAAACTGCAAAGGTGGACATAAAAATGATTAAATTGCAAAAGTATGACGGCAACCCCATTTTAAAGGCGCAAGGAGACAGCTGGGAGGGACTGTGCGTCCTCAATCCAGCCGTGATCTATGACGAGGAGAGCGGCGAGTTCAAGATGCTTTATCGCGCGGCGGGAAATGACCTTACGCACCATATCTATCTCGGTCTCGCCACGAGTAAGGACGGCTTCACGTTCGAGCGCGCTTCCGCGGATCCCGTGCTGGCTCCCGATCTTTCGGGCGCGGACGCGGGTTGCGTAGAGGATCCCCGCCTCGTGAAAATGGGCGGATATTATTATTTGACTTATGCTTCGCGCACCTTCGCGCCGGGGCAATATTGGAGGAGAGATTGCGGCTATTTCGGCTTTAAGCCGGAGGAAGGGCCCACGATGCTCCTCAATAATAACAGCGTCACGTATCTCGCCATCAGCACCGACCTCAAAAGCTGGAAGAAGCTGGGGCGCATCACGGACAGCCGCTTGGATGATCGCGACGTCTATATCTTCCCGGAGAAGGTAGGCGGCAAATACGTTCGCCTTTCCCGCCCGATGGAATGGTGCGGCAAGGGATTCAAGAACGCAAACCCCGCCATTTGGATCGCTTATTCGGACGATCTTATGGAATGGGAGAAGCCCAAGCTCCTCATGCAGGGGAAGGAATGGTGGGAGGACGCGAAGATCGGCGGCTCCACTCCGCCCGTGAAATGTAAGTACGGCTGGCTCCTTCTCTATCACGGTGTGGCGAAGAAGGACGGCGGTTATCGCGTGGGCGCGGTGATTCTCGACAGTAAGAATCCGTCCAAGATCCTTGCCCGCACGAAGGATTTCGTGATGGAGCCCGAGTTCCCCTTCGAGACGGACGGCTATTATAATGGGTGCGTCTTCCCGACGGGCATCGTCGTGAAGGACGATACGATGTATGTCTATTACGGCGCGGCGGATAAATACGTCTGCGTCGCTACGGCTCCTTTCGAGGAGTTCTGCGAAAAAGTCTATAAAGAGGGTAAATGATGAAGAAAATATTGATATCGATCATTCTTATCATCTCGCTGTGCGCCTGTTTCCTTTTCGCTTCCTGTAAAAAGTCTTCGTATAACAAGCCGGAGATCACGGCGCGTTTCCTGACCAATTACGGAGGCGTCACGGAGACCCTTTCTTCGGGACGGGAAGTCACGACGGAGAATACGCTCTTCGAGTCCGTGGAAGTGAAGTCGGGAGAGAAGCTCGAAAAGCCCGAGACCGCTCCCACGCGCCCGGGCTATCGCTTCGTGGCGTGGGCGACGGATAAAGAGGGTACGACGCTTTATGACTTCGACGCCGCCGTCACGCATAGCATAAATCTTTACGCTACTTGGGAGAGAGACGAAGCGGCGGTCATCGGAGCGGAGGATTACGTGGAGCCCGTGCTTTCCTTCAAGGAGGATAAGAGCGGCACGTCGCCTTTCCTCTGGACGCAGGTCTGCGGCGCTTTCATCGAGACGCAAGGCTCCTTAAAGACGGTGGCGCTCACCACGGCGGGCATCAAGCGCCTGACTGCGAAGAAGGAGGACGTGAAGACGCTCCTCGGCTATAAGCTGAATGCCACCACCGAGATCACGGAAGCGAAATACGCGGATAACGTCGTCACGGTGAAATATACGAGCGGCGGCTCTTCTTATACCGAGCAAGTCACGGTCACGGACGTTACGGCTTCCCATGTCGTGGAGAACCAATATGAAGTGAAAGCCGTGAAATACGAGACGAATTACGACATCGATTCCTATAAAGTCGTAATGGGCGGCTCCTCTTCTATGGAGAATTGGTCCACATCCGTGGCGGATATGGCGCCCGTCACCACCATCAATGTGGGCATCGGCGGCACGACGGCGGATCAATGGGCGGATCATCTCGCGGCGAGACTCATCATTCCGTATAATCCGCGCGCGG
>CAMOUZ010000141.1 GCA_946626795.1 uncultured Clostridia bacterium | reverse complement strand
GTGCTTTTCGATATCGACGTTTGGAGGAAATACGTCGGCGCGGGCGATTACGTGAATGCGGGCGTCGCGTATTGGGAGAGAGGTTATCACGAAGAGGCGAAGGAGTATTTCGAGCTTGCGGGAGAAAAGGATCTCGCCGCGATGGTGGACGCCACGGCGACGGGGGAGGACGCTCGTTTGGATTATCGCGTCTTGTCTCATTTCGAGAAGCTCAAAGGGAATGCCGCGGCGATGAAGATCATCCGTCGGGTGATTGAGAGCGATCTCTCGCATTTGAAAGAAGAAACGAGGGAGGTCTCCTCTCTCTTGAAAAGAAGGAATAAAAAGGCAAAAGGAGCAAAGTGATGGAAGACGTTAAGACCCTTATCGAATCATTTCGCGAATACAGAGATCTTTTGACCCCCGTTACGGAGAATTTGCGCGAATTCGCCGACACGTACGACAGTTTGCGGGGAGACATCGAGAGGCTGAACGCCGCCTTTGAGGGGGACGTCTCGGGAAATCTCGATCGGATCTATAAGACTCTTTCCTCCGAGGCGGCGAAAGCGCAGAGTTTGGCGCATGAGATCGACGCTTTCCTCGTGAAGAGCGAGCGCTATGAAAAAGAGGTCGAGACCCTCTCCCGCACGCTCGGGAAGCTGGAAAGCACGTTGGACGCTCTTTCCAAGCTCGAAGGGGAGGCGGAAGAGCAGATCGGCAGGCTGGAAAGCACGCTCGACGAAAAGCGCAAAAATTATAATCTGAAAGAGCTCGAACGCACCGTCGCGAACTATAATGCGGGAGTGAATAAAGTGGCGGAATTCATCAATAAAGACGTCGCCGCGGCGCTCTCGGAGAATAATGACAAGCTCACGGGTATTCGGGCGCGCTTCACCGAGCTGGAAGCGGGCGTGCGCGAAGGCAATGCCGGCATAGAGAGCCTGACGGCGTCTTTCCTCTCCACGAGCGAACTTCTTCGCAAAGTCACGGAAGGAGAGGCGGTGAATGAAAGTTACATTTACGACATTCTCGACAGGTGGGCTGCCGATCGGGGGGTAAAGAGAAAGAAATGAGATTCGAGGCGGAGAGAAGACTCTTGGAGATCGTCCGCGCGGACGACGTGAAAGGCTTCGGGGAGATCGCTTCCCCCGAGGTATTTTCCGCCGTCTTCGGGCGCTTTCCGATCCTTTCTCTCCTCTATCTTTTCTCGGCGAGACGCATCGTAAAAAGGCATTTCGACGAGCTCATCAAGGAGAGGCCGCGCCTTCGTTATGATCGCATCGAGGAGGCGGACGCCCTCTTCGTGAAGAAGGCTGGGAAAGCCTTGCGCCATTATCATGCCAAGGAGGTTTCTCCCTTGGAGATGCTCGCGATCCTCGGGAGACCAAGCGCCTTGAAAAAGCTTTATGCCGTCTATCCCGCGGCGGATCGTTATCTTGCCGCCTTGCATGAGATCTATTATACGAGGCTCGGGGAGGGCGTCGTTCGGAAAGGGGAGGCTTTGATCCTTCCAAAAGAGCCGATGCCTTATCTTCAAAAGAAGATTTTCCGACTTTCCTCCTTTATTCTTCTTGCGCTTTTCGCCTTGACTCTCGCGCTGACGCTTAGTCTTTCGGCATATACGGGGATGGGGACGACGGCGCATCCTTATCGCGTCCGCAATGAAAAAGAGCTGACCTCGGTTTTAAAGGAGGGCGGGACGGTCTCTTTGGAAAAAGATATCACCCTTTCTTCTACGGGGAAGGAGGTCTCCGCCGAGATCATCGGTGGGAATCATATCATTCGTCTTACGGCGCCTTTCGCAGAAGTCTTTACGGGGGTTTTGAAGGACGTCACCTTCGTCTTGGAGGAGGGCTATCCCGCGCGCGCCGTGATCGGAAAAAATCAAGGAAAATTGGAGAATGTCTCGGTCGTCACCCAAGATCTTTCTTACGCGAAATCCGCTTTTGAGGAGACCCTCGCGGAGGAGAGGACCGATGAAAACGAAGAATCTCCCGACACCGCCGTGTTCTCCCTTTTCGCCACGGTGAATGAAGGACTCATCTTGGACAGCGCCGCCGTCGTCACCTTGACTTTTACGGGGGAGGAGGGCGGCAATAGCTATTTCGCGGCGTTCGTCGGCGAGAATAAGGGGACTGTTAAAGGCTGCTCCGCGCAGGGGAAAGTCACCTCTCTTGCGGTGGATATGGCGGGTATCGTCGCTCGCAATAAAGCGGAAGGGAATATCACGGAATGCGGCTCTTCCGTCGAGTTTACGCAGCGCACGACCGTTTCCGGCTGGAATCCGAATGTGGCGGGCGTCGTCGCGGAGAATGAGGGCGGGGTGTATCGCTCGGTCAATGCCGCGCGCATAACGTCCGAGATCGCTTTGACCTCTCTCGGCGAGGGCGTTTACGCCGCCGCGGCTTATGCGGCGGGCATCGCCTGCATGAATACGGGCGTCATAAAGGACTGTAAGAACGAAGGGGAGATCACGGCGCTCGGCGCTTATGGATACGCCTTTGCGGCGGGGATCGTCTGCCATAAATCCTACTATTGAATTGAATGTGGGCGCAGCGGGGAACCCCACCGGAAACAATTATGCCTATATTCCGGCATTCAATCGTTTCTATTTTATCGAGGATTGGCAATTCGAGGATGGCATCTGGACTGCGGCGATGCGGTGCGATGTACTTGCTACCTATAAAATAGAAATTGGCTCGCAGAGCTTATATATTTTGCGGGCATCCGCCGCAAGTGATGGTAGAATTGTTGATACCATGTACCCGGTAAAAACCGG
>CAMOUZ010000140.1 GCA_946626795.1 uncultured Clostridia bacterium | reverse complement strand
GCCATATCGTGCGCGATTATCTCGGCTTGGAGAAGGCGCTCGAACTCGTGGATCATCTCGAAATCCGCAAGCCCGTCCTCGAAGAGATCTGCGCCCTGTACGTGGACATTTTGAATGATCTCGCCGACGTTTGTTTGAATTATCGCAAGACCTATGCGCTTTTGGAGGGCATCAAGCTCGACATTCCGCTCTCCGAAGGGATGGGTAGGCTGGATTATATGAATAGAGAGAATCGCGAATGGCGCACGGCGAAAGGGGAGACGAGCACCCTGTCCGTGGATGAAGTGATGAAAGAAGAGAAAGAGGTCGCATACGATCTTTTGGAAGAATATATGGCGATGGCGAGAAGCAATAAACCCATTGACGAATCTAAGTTTTATTGAAAAAGGGGCGCGCTGCGCCCTTTTTTATAGGTCTTTATGACGGCGAAAAGAGAAACGTTTAAAGGCAAAAGTCGAGAAAGGAAAGTTGAAAGGGGAGAGGGAAGGCATGAGCGCTTTCCCTCTTTTGATCTCTTGCCTCGCAAAAAGAGGAGAGTAGCGCAGTTTTTTACGGGGAAAAAAGAATTATGGCGCGGAGCCATCGTCATCGGCGCGAAGCAGGTCTTCCTCCTTCACCGAGCGGATGTAATAGCCCTCTTCCTCGTCTTCTTCCGAGGGTAAAAAGGTCCAATCGTGCGTTTCGTCGGGTGCGTCGCCTCGCCTGCCCGCCGCGCCGCAGAGCAGTTTTTCTTCTCCGTCGATCGTGATGCGACCGAGGAGCTCTTCCTCCGAAAGGCGCACCCACCGAGACCCCTTTATCATCTCCTCGAAGAGAGGGAAAGGTTCTCCCTTTTCAAAGAGGGCGGAGAGCCCGTCAGGCTCGATTTCGTCGGATCTCTGCGCTTCGATTTCGTCTTCCGAAAGCGCCTCCTCCGAGATTGTTTTTTTCTCAGGAATGTCGGATACTTCCGAAGATATGGCGCTTTCATCTTCGGTTTCCGCCGCGGGCGTTTCCGCTTCCGCATTTTCCGTAAAGGCGGCTTCCTTTTGAAAGACGGGCGGCATTTCCTCTTCGGAGGTCGGCGGTGCAAGCTCGCTTTTTCTCTCGTCTCGGCGCGTTTTCTCTTGCAGAGATAGGATCGTCCATTTTGCATATGCGGCGTCCTTTTCCTCCGTGGCGAAGAGGGTCTCGTTTCCGCGCTTGATGAGGAGAGAGAGGGGCGCGTCACCGGAAGAAAAGGAAAGGCGTCCGTTATCCTCCGTCGCTTCAACCGACCGCCCCGCCGCCGTCGCGGCGAGGAAAGAAGCTTCCCGCGGCAGGGCAAGAAAGGTCTTTCTTCCTTCGCGCTGTAAGGTCAGCGAGGCGACGGGCGCGCCGTTTTGATTCTTCCATAAGAGTTTTTTTACGGTCATTTTGATCTCCTTTTCGCTTTTTTGGCGATACTCACTATGCGGAGAGAGAGGACACCTCTCGGGAAAAGAGAGGGGCTTCTTCTTTCCTTGCACAATTTATGCGGGAAAATAATTGCAATATTTGTTTTTATACTATATAATTATTTATCGGAGGCATTCTTTATGCCTTGATAAGTAAAGTGGAGATACAGTCATGCGTAAAAGAGTTTTTTTGGTTATAGTTGCGATTGCATTGTTGGCTTGCGTGCTGGGCGCGCTCGTCGCCTGCGAGAGCTATAAAGCCTCCTCTGCGGTCAAAGGAGGAGAGAAGGACGCCGTCGTCGAGAGTAATGGCGGGCTTGTCGTCAAGCAAGGCGGATATTTGTATTTCGTGAACGGTTATTCGGGTTATCTGACCACGCAGGGCAAGGACAATTGGTTCGGCAATGTGGTGAAGGGCGCGATCGTTCGTGCCGCTTATCATGAGGATGGCAGTTTGAGCGACTATGTCGTCGTCGTGCCGAAGAGCGTTATGGCGAGCTCGGAGAACGTCGGCTTCTCGATCTACGGTGATTATATCTATTATGTCAGTCCCTCCGCGGATGAGGATCGTTCCGGCTCCGTGCAGACCGACACCTTGCAGTTTTTGCGCACCAAGCTCGACGGCACGGGCACCCAGCTCATTTTGAGCATCGACAATACTTCCGTGCAGTATAAGTATACGCCCACCGCGCTTTTCATTTACGACAGCTCCGAGAATAAGCTTTATTCCAAGGATCTCACGAAGAAGCGTTTCAAGAAAAAGGATCTCGGCACCTGCGTTGCGGAGGAAGTTGCGAGCGTTTATTTCCCCAAGAACGAGACCTATGATCCCGCGAAGGGCGTGACCGCAGCGGACTATGCTTTCTATACAAAGAGCTCCAAGGCGTCTTATGAGTACAGCAATACGCTTTACGTCGTCTCTCCCGATGGCAAGGTGAATAAGGAAGTCATCGGCGCGACGTCGTATGCGGACGCGAAATACAATGTCGCTTTGGTCTCTTCCGTAGCGGAAGACGGAAAAGTCACGATCTATTACACCAAGACCTCTTATGTCGGCACGTCGTCGAGCGGCACGGTCGTCGGCACGTATGCGTACCGTTTCCAAGACGCGGAGTTCGCTTTTGCGGCGGCAAATGAGAAGAAGCTCACGACGCAGAGCCTCTCCACGGTCTTCCCCCTCGGCTATGAGGCGGGCGTCATTGCCTATGGCAGCGGCACGAATACCGTTTTGTATCAAAATGATGAGAAAGTGACGACTTTCGGCGCCTTGCAGATGAATAAGCTCGTCGCTGTTCAGGGCGGGTATTTCTATTATGTGAATGGCGATAATAAGATCCTTCGCTTTGCGATGGACGATCAGTCCAACGCATGCTTTGCCT
>CAMOUZ010000139.1 GCA_946626795.1 uncultured Clostridia bacterium | reverse complement strand
CTTCCGTGCGGAGATAAAGATCCTCGCCGTCCGTCACAATGTATTTTGCCCATTCATTGGAATTCGTGAGGATGAGCTGCGTCTTCTCCGCCGCGGGATCGCTGAGGTCGTAATAAGAGATACAGGGGATGGTGAATTCTTTTTCCTGTCCCAAAATGGTCACGACTTCCTTATGCTCGAAAAGCACAAGGAGCTTATCCCCCATCAAAGCGATATCCTTAACGCCATCCTCGGTGACGGCGATATCGCGCGACGCGCCCGCGTAAGAAAAACACTTCACGACGCCCGAAGAGGAGCGTTCCTCGCTCGAACCGACGAACATCACGATATCGGTCTCGCCCGCACAAAGCGTATAGCAATACGGCGCGCCGACGGCGAAACTCGTCTCTTCCTCCCCTCGGAAGACGACGACTTTTCCGCTATCGAAGACCACGACGGCGTCCTCCGTCACGGCGATCTCGGACGGCGAAACGAAAGCGTAATACGGCTCGATAAGAGAGGCGTATTCCGGCGGCGTCTCTTCCGCCTGTACGCAAAGAATGCATTGACTCAACGCCAATGCAATAACCGCAAAAAGAAAGATGGGAAGTAAAAAGCTAAAAAACTTAGCTTTCCGCAGCCTCATTTAACTTCTCGACGAGCTCGTCGACATCCAAGCCGTGCACGGCAGCCGCCTGCTCCACCGTCTCGCCGCGCGCGAAAGCGCAGCCCAAACAATGCATTCCGGCTTCCATAAGAGCCATTGCGATCGCTTCGGAATTCCCCTGTCTGACAGCTTCACTGATGAGCATGTCTTTGGTAATATTCGCCATATCGATCCCTCCTTGATTTTTCCATTTTAACACAAATCGAAAAAAGATACAACATTACACAGCTATTTTATATTAATAAATATAAAGAGGAAGCTTTTGTCGAGAAATGGGGGCTTTTCGCTTTTTATCATAGAGCCGCGAGAAAGACAATATATTTAGAGTATGCGAATGAAAGCCGAGAATCAAGAAGTGAGGTATGCTATGTTAAAAGTAACGGATATTCTGTCAAAATGCGTCCTGTCCCTCTCGGACGCAAAAGCGCTGGGCGTCATCGCGAACGCCTATATGTCGGAGAAGCTCAAACGTTTGCGCGGATGGCTCGTCGTCCAAGAGGACTGTGACGAAGAGCCTCTTCTCCCTCGCGAACGCATCATCGGCAACGAAGACGCCGTGACCGTGATGCACTCCGCCGTTTTGCGCGCGCCTAAGGGCGAACGCTGTCCTTTCGGCGCGAAAGTGTATGACAGTCTCGGCAAGTATCTCGGCGTTTTCCGCGATCTCATCTTCGACGAAAAGAGCGGGCTCACGTCGTCCCTCCTCGTGGAAGAATCTCTCCTCCCCGCCGAACTCGTGCTTTCCGCAAGCGCGGACGGCGTCATTTTGCGCGCCGAAGCACACGCTTCGCTCCGCACGTACAGAGCCCCTCGCAAGGGAAAACGCAAGCAAGCGAAAAGCTATCTTCCGACCTTCTCTCTCTCCGAAACCCTTCTCCCCGAGATCTCTCTTCCCGAAGAGACAAGCGCGGAAGAGACAGCCTCGGAAGAAACCCCTCTTTCCGCCGCGGACCCCATCCTTCCCCCCGCGATAAAAGAAGATAGCGCCGGAAAAGAAGGAGCCGCCCCCGCTCTTTACGGAGATTATGCTTTTTTGCTCGGACGGAAAGTGCATAAAGACATCTACGCCCAAGGCGCTCTTTTGGCGGAAAAAGGGAGATATGTGGACGAGAGCCTTCTGGAAAGCGCTCGTTGCAAAGGAAAACTCGTGGAACTCACCGTGAACAGCGGGAAAGAATGAGAAAGATATTTTTTTTCCTCCTTCTCCTCTTCCTCGCCGCAAGCTTCGCTTCTTGCGTAAAGCCGAAGAATGTCTCGCAAGACCCCGAGACCACGGTGAAAACGCACGTCCCGAACTACACGATCGCAGCAACACTCCTGCCCGAGACGCGCCAAGCGGATGTCCTCACCGAGATCCGCTACGTCGTGCCGGAAGAGGGACTTTCCGCCGTGAAACTGCGTTTATACGCAAATGCGTATCAAGCTCTCGTCGTCGCCCCGAGCCGCTTCGCCGCGGCGTACCCGAACGGAGAAAGCTACGGGGGATGCGAGATCACGGAGCTTTCCGCAAATAAAGAGATCAAAGACTATGAGATCGGCGCGGAGGACAAGACTCTTTTGA
The DNA here is from genome assembly GCA_946626795.1 of uncultured Clostridia bacterium. Classification (GTDB taxonomy): domain Bacteria; phylum Bacillota; class Clostridia; order Christensenellales; family CAG-1252; genus CAG-1252. The sequence goes on along the minus strand of CAMOUZ010000139.1, from coordinate 611 downwards.
CGGTGCGATTTTCCGAAAAACTCCTTTGCGGAGAAGAGATCACCCTCGCCTTGCATACTCTCGTCACCCTCGCAAACGTCAAACACCGCCTCGGCTATGCGGAGGATTATTATATGCTCTCCGCCTTTTATCCCGTGCTCTGTCCCTTCCGAGAAGGGAAATACCGCTATGATCCTTACTATTCGTACGGCGATCCATTTTTCCTCGAAACGGCGGATTTTTCCGTCACTTTGACCTGCCCCGTCGGAACGCTTGCGGCGGCTTCCGCCCTACCCGTCGAGCGGGAAAACCGCGGAAAAGAGAGCGTCTGCCGCTATGAGCTCAAAAAAGCGCGAGACTTTGCCTGCGTGATCTCCTCCCGTCTTCTCGCCGCCGAGGGAGAAATTAGGGGCATCAAGATCCGTTATTGCTATGAAAAGGACGCGAAAAGCGAAGAGACTCTCGCTTGCATTCAAGAGGCGATCCTCACCTATGAAGAGGCTTTCGGCGACTTCCCCTATCCCTCTTTCACCGTAGTGCAAACTCCCTTTTTCGAGGCGGGAATGGAGTACTCCGGGCTCGCGATGATCGACAAGGATCTCTCCTCCGCCGAGCGAAAAAGCACGATCTTG
>CAMOUZ010000138.1 GCA_946626795.1 uncultured Clostridia bacterium | reverse complement strand
CTCCAGGTACTCGCCCATGGCGATGGCGCCGAAGGTGGCGACCACCATCAGGAAATTCTCGTCGAGGAATCTGCCGCGCACGACCCCGCGCGCCGCCTTATACACCACGTCGTACCCGACGATGGCGTACGCGACGAGAAAAGGAACCGCATAAAGATAAAAAAGCGGATCGGCGACATGCCAACCCTTCGCCGCCTCCGCGACGCTTTTCAGCGGCGTCAAATGAAAGCTGACTGCCGCCGCAAGAAAAATGACAAACGCCGAAAGGATACGGATCAGCGCCTTTCTTTCACGTCTCATGATCGATCAATGCACCTCTATCATATCGCAATCGGGCTCGACGCGGCGAACAAGCTTTTCCACCTTCTTGACGACCGCTTCGGCATCCGCCCCGTTCTCGATCTCGAGGATCAATTTCTGCGCGATGAAATTCACGCTTGCATCCGCCACGCCCTTCGCCTTGCGCACGTCGCGTTCGATCTCGGCGGCGCAATTCGCACAACACAAATCAGTGAGCTTATAGACCTTTCTCATATATGCCTCCTATTTCTCCTCGGCAAGATGCTCGAGCGCCATTTTATAAATACGGGAAATATGGTCGTCATCCAAAGAATAATAGACCTCTTTCCCCTGCTTGCGGTTTTTCACGACTTTGGTCTGACGAAGGATTCGCAACTGATGCGAAACGGCGGATTTGGTCATCCCGAGCAAACTCGCGATATCGCAAACGCAAAGCTCCGCCTCGAAAAGCGCGGATAAGATGCGCGTCCGCGTGCTGTCTCCGAACACTTTAAAAAGCTCCGCCACGTCCGCAAGGGTGTCTTCATCGGGAAGCGCCGCGCGGACAGAGGCAACGACGCTCTCATGTACGACGTCCGACTCGCAAATGTCAACGTTCTTTTCCGACTCTTGCATACTTACCTCCAAAGTTGAACAGTTGAATACTTGTTCAACTATCATCATTATAAACCTTCGTATGCTATGCGTCAAGGGAAAACGTAAAAAATTCAAAAAAACGCTCGGGCAAAAAGAAACGGACCACATCGTGATCCGTTTCAAAGTCCGAGTAAGTCTTCTTCGAGGAGAATTATTTGGTGCCGAAAAGACGATCCCCTGCGTCGCCGAGACCGGGAAGGATGTAGCCATTCTCATTCAGCTGTCTATCCACCGTAGCGACATAAATTTGCACGTCGGGATGCGCTTTCGCAAGGGTCTCCACGCCGATGGGAGCGGCGATGATGGACATCTGCTTAATGGTCCTGCAACCGCGCGCTTTCAGCATATTGATCGCCGCAACGGCGCTGCCGCCCGTGGCAAGCATCGGATCGAGAACGATGACCGTCTTATTCTCGATGCCGTCGGGGAGCTTGCAATAATACTCGCAGGGCTCCAAAGTCTCTTCATTTCTGTAAAGACCGATGTGTCCGACCTTCGCCGTGGGGAGAAGCGTATGGATGCCATTCACCATGCCGAGGCCTGCGCGAAGCACGGGCACGACCACGACGCTCTTCTCTTGCACGACGGTCTGACGGCAGAGTTCAAGCGGAGTCTGTACGTCCACTTCGGTGGTGGGGATATCTTTCAAGCTCTCGAAAGCCATCAAGGTGGTGATCTCTTCCACGAGCTCGCGGAACTCTTTCATACCGGTGGCTTCATTGCGAAGGATGGCAATCTTATGATTGATCAAAGGATGATTAAATACCGTAACGTTCTTGGGAAAATTCATTTTATACTCCTTTTAATAGCAGTATGGGAGACCGCGAAGTCTCCCATAAAGGTTTTATATTTTTTTAAGATTATTCTTTGCTTTCCGCAGCGTCCTCAGCCACAGCTTCGGGAGCCGCTTCTTCCGCGACTTCTTCGCCTTTGAGCTCAAAGCTCGCATTGGGAGCTACAGCGCCCGCAACCAAGCTTTCGGGGGCTTCGGCATCGCCCTCTTCGGGAGCGATCTCCGCATTCTTCTTCTCGAGAGCATTCATGATCGCATAGACCACGATACCGAGAATGAGAGCCGTCGCGATTTCGGTGATCGTGATCACGTTCGCGATGGATCCGTCACTGTTAAGCTCATAAGGAATCTTGATCGCCAAGCCGCCGACACCCGCGATGAGGATCGCGCTGACCGTGAAGAGGTTCTTATTGTCGCCGAGGTCGATGTCTTTGAACATCTTGAGACCGCTGACTGCGATGAAGCCATAGAGAGTCAAGCACACGCCGCCCATGACACAGCTCGGGATGGTCTGCAAGAGCGCCATCACAGGGCTGATGAAGGAAAGGACGATACACATGATCGCCGCGACGAAGATGGAGCGAATGGAAGCATTCTTCGTGATCGCCACGCAACCAACGGACTCGCCGTACGTCGTATTCGGGCAGATACCGAAGATGGTGCCCGCGATGGAACCGACGCCGTCGCCGAGGAGCGTCCTTTTAAGTCCCGGCTCGCCTTCGACGAGGTCACGACCGATGATGGAACCGAGGTTCTTGTGATCCGCGATGTGCTCCGCGAAGACCACGAGAGCGACGGGAATAAACGCGATGGCGACTTCCGCCACGCCCTTACCATTCAAAAGCATAGCTTCTCTTGCACCCTTGGTATTTTCTACCGCCGCATGCATAATGTCCGCATTTACGCCTTTATTCGCGATTTCTTTGATCGCCTCGATAAGACCGAAGCGCGGATAATTCAAGAAAGCGGTGATGCCAACGAACTTGCCGTCCTTAACAAAGTTATCCACGATCGGGCTCCAGTTGATGATCTTGAGGTAATCCACCTTAAGGGCATAGCCGAAGATGGAGAAGATCGACGCGCAGAGATAGCCCGCGCCGATACCGATGATGAAGGGGATGAGCTTCATCGTCTTGAACTTC
>CAMOUZ010000137.1 GCA_946626795.1 uncultured Clostridia bacterium | reverse complement strand
GAGCGTCTCTTTCCCATCGACCTCCAAAAGGATCGGATCCCCAACGGAGACGCCCGCCTGCATCGCGACGCCCCTGCCGATGGCAAGGCGACGCTCTCCGAGGACGGAAGAGACGTCAAGCGAGAAGGACGCGGCGTCGAGCGCCACATCGAAATCCTCTCCGCGCACCGCGATGAGCGTCACGCGATTTACCCCTTGCGCAAGGGAACATTTCTGCTCGATATACGCAAGATACGTTCCTTTGACCCCCTCCTCCGCCACGACTTCGGAGCGAATGGCTCGAACGTCGTCACTCTCCGCGGAGATCACGACGTTCGCGCGGAAAAGGCTCTCCAAGGACGAAAGCTGCGCTGTCGCTTTGCCGCAGATCGTCGCCACCGAAACGACCACCGTCAAGGCGATGACGAGAAGGCGCGCCCCCGACTGCGCGTGGCGATTCTCTCTTGCGCCCGCCGCCGCGATATAGAGAGTGCCGACGGCGCTTTTTTCAAAAAAGCGCATCAAGGCAGCATTCGCGCCCTTGACCAGGATCGGCATCAAAGCGAATAAAAAAGCAAAGAGCCCCAGCGCGGCAAGGACGCTCGAAGCCAAGGAAAGCGCCACGGAAGAAAAGGCGCTCCAAAGGAAGAAAGCGAGGAAAAGCCCGCCCGCGATCAAAGCGGGGAACGTCTCCGGTTTGCGCACGGAAGACGAGGCGTTCAACATCTCATAGAGAGGCATCCTACCCACCCGCCACACGGGGATAAACGCAGAGACCAAAGCGAGCAATACGCCGAAAAGGACGCCGAGAGACGCCATGCCGAAGGAGATCACGACAGGCGCGCTCGCCGTGCCGATCATCAGATTCATCAACGCGGCGACGCCGTAACTCGCCGCAACGCCGAGGAGACTGCCGAGGACGGCGTAAAGGGCGATCTCTGCGAAAAGATAGAAGAAAAGAGCGCGAGACGACGCGCCGACGCTGCGGAAGAGCGACGCCAAGGACAGCCGATTCTTCATCACGAGCGTCACCGCCGTATAAATCAAAATGACGCCGAGGACGGCGACGAGGAAGGCGACGGCAAAGAGCGCCGTACTCTCATATCGAAGCGTAATGCCGAGCGCCTCTTCATTGACGGGAGAAGCGAAAGCAAAGCCGGGCGTAATGACATCTAACGTCGCCGCGATCTCCTTCTCCGTCACAGCGAGAACTTCCGTCTTTTCTTCGGATAAATCTATGAAAAAACGATTTCTTATCTTGACGTCTTCCGGCATGGAAAGGAGCCTCGACATCACCGTATCGGTGAGAAGGACGTCCGCTTGCAAGAAAGGACCCGTCTCTTCCGCCACGCCCACGACTTCCACCATGGACTTTCGCTCCGAGCCATAGACGGAAAGCCCAATTCGATCCCCCGTTTTTACGCCGATCTTCTCCGCAAAAGCGGATCGAAGGATGACGCCCGTCGCCTTGGAGGAGACGCCTCCCGAAACGAACCTGCAAGCATTATACTCAAAAAGATCCGAAAGATCCGTCGAATACGCGCGAGCGAAACTCTCCTCCGCGCCCGTCGCGGTCAAATAAGAAAAATAGCCCGAATGCACCGCGCCATAATCTTCCGCCTTCTCGCAAAGCGTGCGATATTCGGCGGAATCCTCCGTCGTGTAATACGCGGAAAAATCTTCGGAAAAAGAAGCCTCCAACTCACATTCGCCCGCAAGCGCACGATAAGACTCCACACTCCTCTTCTCCACGGATACGCGAAGAGAAAAAGCGGCGATGAAGACCGCGACGGCGATGAGGACCGTCGCGACGATCAAGATGGGCTCCCCCATCTTGCGCTGAACCGAACGCAAAAGGCTTCTTACGAACATTTCTCGATCCTGCCGTCCTTGATCGTGATGACGCGATCACCATAGGCCGTCCCGATCTCGCTATGCGTGACTTGCACGATCGTGACGCCGTATTTTTTATTGAGCTCGGCGAGGAGCTCCAAAACGTTTTTCGCATTCTCGCTGTCGAGATTTCCCGTCGGCTCGTCGAGGAAGATGACCTCCGGCGAATAAAGCAAAGCGCGCAAAACAGCGACTCTCTGCTGTTCGCCTCCGGAAAGGGTGGCGGGATAACTGTCCGCAACGGCTTCGAGCTTCATAAAAGAGATCAATTCCTCCGCTCTCTTTTCGTACGCCGCCGTCTTCTTGCCGTCCAGCCGAATGGGCAGAAAGATATTGTCCCGCACGGTCATCGTGGGGATCAAATTAAAGAACTGATAGACATAGCCGATCTTCGTGCGGCGCATCTTCGCGAGCTCTTTCTCCGAGAGCGCGGTGATCTCCGTCTCGCCGATCTTCACGCTGCCTTCGTCGGGGCGCATCACGCCGCCCATAATGCCGAGGAGGGTGCTCTTTCCGCTTCCGCTCTCCCCCGTGATCGAGAGGAATTCGCCCGATCTCACCGTAAAAGAGAGCGAATGAAGAATCTCCCTGCCATCGAAACTTTTCTTTACGTCAGAAACTATGATATCCGCCATATTTTACCGCCTTTCCACCCTCGTGATATCCGCGAAGGTCGCTCCCGTCACCCGCTCGAAAGAAGCGGGCGCCGTCTTTAAAAACACGCCGAGCTTGCCCGCGCTCGTATAGATCTCGTCGAAGAGCAGAGCGGTCTCGTCGATCACCGTCCGAAAGAGCTTTTTCATCCCGATGGGAGAACAGCCGCCGTGGACATACCCCGTCAAGGGGAAAAGCGCCTTCTGCGGGAGCATCTCCACGCTCTTCACACCTACGGTCTTCGCCGCCTTTTTGAGATCCAAGGTCTCGGACACGGGCAAGACGAATACGTAATGATCGAGGTCGGAGCCGACGGTCACGAGGGTCTTGAAGACCGCTTCTCTCTCCGCGCCGAGAAGGCGCGCGGCATCCTCGCCGTCCTTCGGGATCGTGGTCAGGCGGCTGAACACCAGGCCGCCCACGGTG
>CAMOUZ010000136.1 GCA_946626795.1 uncultured Clostridia bacterium | reverse complement strand
CCCCCGTGCAAAGCACAGTCGAAACGCCATGCGCCGTGAATGCTTCCACCGTCTCCTTCGCCCCCTTTTTCAAGCTGTCCGAGACGATGAAGATCCCGAGCACGCCCTCGTCATCCCCGAGATAGACCACCGTATCCCCGCGATACAACTCCTCCTTGGAGCGATCCACAGAGACGGGGAAAAGGGAGGCGTTCCCGAGATAATACTTCCGTCCCTCAACAGAGACGACGGCACCCTTCCCCGCAAGATACTCATAATGCTCCGCGACGTAAGGCGTCTCTCCGCAGAATTCTCTGATCGAGGCGGCGAGGGGATGTGAGGAGGGGGCTTCCGCCGCCGAAGCGATGCGGAAAAGCTCTTCGTCCTCCACGATAGAGAGATTAAAGAAATTCCATACCCGCATCTTCCCTTCCGTGAGGGTGGCGGTCTTATCCAAAAGGATATGGTCGATCTTGCTGAGGGTCTCGATGCTCTCCGCATTTTTATAGAGGACGCCGAGGCTCGCGCCCTTCCCCGCAGCCGCCATCACCGCCACGGGCGTGGCAAGCCCGAGCGCGCAGGGGCAGGAGATGACGAGGACGCTGACGCCATGCTTGAAAGCGAGGGAAAGGTCCTTGGACAAAACAAGCCATAAGACAAACGTGAGAAAGGCGATCCCCGCCACAACGGGGACGAAGACGCCCGAGACTTTATCCGCGATCTTTTGGACGGGCGCTTTGCTGACCGAAGCGGCGCGCACCATCTCCACCACCTGCGAAAAGGCGGTGTCCGCGCCCACTTTCTCCGCTCGAAGGAGGATGTATCCGCTCGCGACACGAGAGCCCGAGACCGCCTCCTCTCCTTCCGAAATTTCGCGCGGGAGGGGCTCCCCCGTCATCACGGACGTATCGAGGAAAGCACTGCCGTCGATCACCACGCCGTCCACGGGGACGCGATCCCCCTGTCGAAGAAGGACGCTGTCGCCGACGACGATCTCCTCCAAGGCGACTTCCGTCTCCTTTCCTTCTCGGAGGACGCGGGCTTTCGCGGGCATAAGGCGCATCAATTTCTCGATCTCACGCCCCGTCCGCCCTTTGCTCTTCTCTTCGAGAAACTTCCCGAGCGTGACGAGGGTCAAGACCATCACGGAAGCCTCGAAAAAGACCATGCCGCCCCCGCCGAGATAAGTCATCACGGTGATGACGACGCTATAGACATACGCCACGGAAGAGGCGAGCGCCACCAGCGTGTCCATATTCGGCACGCCCCGGAAAATCGCGCGAACGCCGCCCGTGAAGAACTTATGATTCAGCCCGATGATGACGGCGGCGAGAATCATCTCCGCGGTGAGAGAAATCCAAGGCGCCGGAAGGGGGAAAGAAAACATTTCGCCCATCGAAAAATACAATAGCGGCAGGAGAAAAACAAGGGAGAAAAGGAAGCGTTTCAAGAGCTTGACGGCTTCTCTTCCCTCGCCTGTCTTGCGCTCCTCCGAGACCGCGTACCCGAGCGCCGCGATCCGACGGATCACCTCTTTCTCCACAGCCTCCTCGCCGGAGAAAGAGAGGCGCATACTCTTATCCATCAAAGAGACCGAGACCGCCGAAACGCCCTCGATCTTCGCCGCGCATTTCTCGATCCCGAGCGCGCAAGCGGAACAGCTCATCCCTTCTACGTGATATTTCTTCTCCATACTTCCATTATAACACCGACCGGCGAAAAGATACAGTCCTTTATTCGGGTGCTTTCAACGCCGCCACCATATCGATCTTTTTATTCTTACGTGCGACCAAAAAACCGACAAACAGAGAGACGCCTATCGTCAAAAATATCGAAATACAATAGGTAAGCGGACCAAGCACAAGCGACATCTCATATTCCGAAGCAAGCGCAACGATAAGCCATTTCAGCACCAATGCGCCGAGCGGCAGTCCGAAGATCACGCCGATCGCGGTTATCCCCATATTTTGACCGATCAGTAGCCCCGCGATTTTCTTATCGCCGAAACCCATCACTTTCAGTGTCGCCATCTCGGAATATCTTTCCGCATATCCCATCGTTCCCAGATTGTAAAGCACCACAATGCCGAGCATAACTCCCGCGATGATAAGCAACGCGATCATCTCATTCATGATCAACATAAAACTGTCAAAAGACTCCGTGATCTCCGTCTTCGAACGCACATTTTTCACTGCGGGAAGATTCTTATCCACCTCGGATGATGAAGCGTCGGTATAAACAGATCCGACAGAGTAATCTATGCCGAGCATCTCCGCATATGCCGATGAGATAAGAATACTTTTCCCCAAAGAACGCGCGACGCCTTTAACCCTAAGCCGATACTCATCGCTCTTTCCGAATGGTTTTACGGTCACAACATCTCCTGCTTTCAGGCCATATTCGTCTGCGATCCTTCTGCAAACATAAGCGCCCTCCGTCGGCAATATGATATATTCGCCCTTTTCGGACAGGAAGCGCATTTTATCGTGTTCAACGGACCATATCTCCAATGAAACGGCGGCATCGCCAAGTTCGATCGGGACGGTTGAGGAATAATCGCCTTGATAGCGCGCAATGATCGCTGCTTTCGCTTCGGAAGTCGCTTGCTCGTCTAGCGTGATGCAAGAAGCATAATTCATCGCGCCTTCGTAATACTCTTCTATGAAGGAATCGGCGGTGTCTTTCATCCCCATCGCACCAACAAGGATAACCATACATCCGATGACGCCCACCAAGCTCATAAGCATACGAGACTTGTGTCTGAAAATATCCCGAAGATTCCATTTCATTCCGAAAGGCAGTTTCCTCCAAAGCGGCGTTTTCTCCAATAGTGTTTTTTTGACCTTAACGGGTGCTTGCGCACGTAAGGTTTCCGCAGCGCTTCCTTTCAGCATTTTCCGAACGGAAGCGTATCCGACGAAAGTAAAGAGTGACAAAACCGCCGCCATCACGATATAAGCAAAGCAAGGCATA
>CAMOUZ010000135.1 GCA_946626795.1 uncultured Clostridia bacterium | reverse complement strand
GACAGAGAGAGCGCGCTCAAAGAAGCGGAGCGCATAGCGAAAGAAACGGAGGAAGAAAATTGATATGGAGATAGCCACACTCTTATTGCTCGTCGTGGATCTCGTGCTGACGCTCTTGCTCTTTTTTGTGAAGAAGAAGGGGGAGAGCGTCACCGCGCGCGACGTGGAGGCGATCGTACGAAACGAGACGGAATATCAGCTCAAAACCGTGCAAGGCACGGTGAATGGCTCTAACGCCGCCCTTTTGAACGCCATCAAGATGCATACCGAGACGCAGGGCGCGAACACCGATAAATTTGTGAATTTCATTCTGCAAAACGCCTCTGCGCAGGATAAGCGTCAGCAAGAGTTTATGGCGAGTGTGGACGCGAAGCTCGAAGCCATGCGGCAGGGGCTCGAACGCACGCTCACCGACGTGCGCAAAGAGAATGGAGAACAGCTCGAAAAGATGCGTGTCGTCGTGGAGGAGAAGATGCAGTCCACCTTGACCGAGCGGCTGAATCAGTCTTTCGGACTCATCGGAGAACAGCTCGAAAAGGTGCGCGTCGGTCTCGGCGAGATGAAAAATCTCACGGAGGGCGTCACCGATCTTAAACGCGTCCTCGGCGGAGTGAAGACGAGAGGCGTCTGGGGCGAAGTCTCCCTCGGCACCCTCCTCGAAGAGATCCTCGTGAAAGAACAGTACGTCGTGAATGCCGCGATCGGGAATAAGCGTGAAGTCGTGGAATACGCCGTCGCGATGCCCGGGAAGGGGGAGGAGAAGATCCTCATGCCCATCGACGCGAAATTCCCCTTGGAAGATTATCAAAGGCTCGTGGACGCAAGCGAGATGGGAGATAAAGCGCTCATCGAAGCGATGGGAAATGCCATCGAGCGCCGCATCAAGGACGAGGCAAAAAGTATTTCGGAGAAATATATCAAGCCGCCGCAGACCACGGATTTCGCCGTGATGTATCTCCCTATCGAAGGACTTTTTGCGGAGGTGACAAGGCGACAGGGTCTCCAAGAATACGTACATACGAAGTATCGCGTGCTCATCACGGGTCCCACGACGCTCGCCGCCCTCTTGAATAGCTTGCAGGTAGGGTTCAAGACCCTCGCGATCGAGAAGAGGAGCCGCGAGATCTGGAAATTGCTCTCCGCTTTCAAGACGGAATTCGTGCGTTTCGGAGAGCTTCTCGACGCCACGCAGAAGCATATGGACAGAGCCTCGGACAGCATACGCTCCGCCTCGGATAAGACTCTCTCCATTCAGAAGAAACTCTCCAAAGTGGAGCTTCTCGAAGAGCCGGAAGAGGAGGAATGACCCTCTCCTCGGCCGGCGCTTTACAAAAGCAAGCATTCTGTGGTATTATAAATAAATGAGCATAAAAAAGAAGCTTTTGCTTACAAACGCCCTTATATTCGCTGTGATGGTCGTGCTTGCGCTCGGGTATAATCTTTTCGCGAATGCGCTCGTGGATAAGTTCTCCGTAATGGAGACCTCCGAAGAAGAGATAAAGCAGGTCAGCGAGGCGCTTGTCGCCGCCACGGATGATGACGCCAAGGCGGAACAGCTCTCTCAGCTCGGTTATGCGCTCTCCGTGTATGCGATCGTTTCGACGGGGAAGGAGCTGGACGACGCGAAGCTTATAAAGGAATACGGCTACGTCGTAAAAGGATATAAATTCACGGTCCAGACCTCCACGCCGAAGGTGGTCCTCTTCACGAATAAGATCATGTTCGAGTCTCGGCAGAACGGCAAGATCTATGCCGCCGTCAAGGTCTCGACGAGGGAGAGCACCTTCAATCTCGCGAATACCATCGCGATCGTCGTGATGATTCTGGCTTGCGGCATAGCGGTCTTCTTCGCTTGTTATTACCAATACTACACGATCTTCCCGCCCCTTACGGCGCTCCGCGGAGGATTGAAGCAGGTGGCGGCGGGGAATTACGCGTATCAGCTTCGCGGCGGGAATCGGGATGAGATCGGCGCGGTCATCGGGGATTTCGAGCTTATGCGGCAGAAACTTGCGGATCTCGAAAGACAGAAGTCGGAGTTTGATCGTCAGCGCGGCGAGATCATCGCGGGCATCAGCCATGACCTCAAAACGCCGCTCACCACCGTGCAGGGCTATACGAAAGGGCTCTTGGACGGCGTGGCGAAGACGCCGGAAAAGACCGAGCGTTATCTCCGCACGATCTATGAGACCGCCCTTACGATGAATTCTCTTGTGAATCAGCTCAATGAGTTCTCGAAGATGGATATCGACACCATCGAGTATAGCTTCCGCGAGCGGGATATGGTGAATCTCATCTCGGATTTCGCGGCGATCAATGTCCCCATTTACGCCACGAAAGGGCTCATTGTGACGACGGATTTCCCGACAGGCCCCGTAGAGGCGGATGTCGATAAGGAGCAGTTCCTGCGCGTTGTCCGGAACATTCTCGATAACAGCGTGAAGTATAAAGACAAGCCCGAAGGCGAGGCGCATATCAAAGTGTATTCCGACGGCGCGAACGCCGTCTTGGAGATCGGAGACAATGGTCCCGGCGTGTCCCCGCACGAGATCAATTATATCTTCGAGAGCTATTACAGAGGAGACCCTTCCAGAACGAATCCGACGACGGGCAGCGGACTCGGACTCTCCATCGTGAAGACCATCATCACCGCCCACGGAGGCACGGTGGAAGCCGTGAATGACGGCGGTTTGAAGATCATTATCAAGATTCCCCAAAGGAGGAAAAGAAGTTGAGAAGAATACTGATAGTGGAAGATGAGAAGAATATAGCCGAAATCGAGCGCGACTATTTGGAGCTGGACGGCTTCGAAGTCGTGATCGAGAATAACGGAGCCGCGGGCTTCGGGAGGGCGATGAAGGAGGATTTCGATCTTGTGATCCTCGACATTATGCTCCCCGACATGGATGGCTTCGAGATCTGCCGTTCTTTGCGCAAAGAGAAGGACGTCCCCATCCTGATGGTCACGGCGAAAGTGGCGAGCATCGACAAAGTGCGCGGGCTCGGCATC
>CAMOUZ010000134.1 GCA_946626795.1 uncultured Clostridia bacterium | reverse complement strand
CGGGAAGCGGCCGTCCCACCGGCCCCACGCGGACCTGCAAAGGATCGTCCGTGGAGCTCATGGTACAGCCGGGAGACGCCTCGGTCTGCCCATAGACGATGGTGATCTCGGTCATATGCATCTTATTCACCACGTCTTTCATCGCGGAGATGGGGCAAGGAGATCCCGCCATGATGCCCGTGCGCATATAGGAGAAATCCGTCTTGGGAAAATCCGGATGTTCGAGAAGCGCGATGAACATCGTGGGCACGCCGTGGAAGGCGGTGATATGCTCGTTATGGATACAAGCCAAAGCGGGCTTGGGCGAGAAATAAGGCAGAGGCAAGAGGGTGCCGCCATGGGTCATCGTGGCGGTCATCGCGAGCACCATGCCGAAGCAATGGAACATCGGGACCTGCACCATCATTCTATCCGCCGTGGAAAGATCCATCCTGTCGCCGATGGACTTGCCGTTATTCACGATATTGTAATGCGTGAGCATGACCCCTTTGGGGAAGCCCGTCGTGCCGGACGTGTACTGCATATTGCAGACGTCATGCTTGTCGACAGCCGCCGCCATGCGCAAGACTTCTTCCTGCGGGACTTTCTCCGCGAGTTTCAAAGCCTCGTTCCAAGTCAGACAGCCCGCTTGCGAATAGCCCACGGTAATGACATTCCGAAGGAACGGGAGCCTCTTTGCGTGCAAGGGATCGGAGGGCTTCTTCTCGGCAAGTTCGGGACAAAGCGTCGCCACGATATCGCCGTAACGGGAGTCTTTTCCCCCTTCCGTCATCACGAGGGTATGGGTGTCGGACTGTTTCAAAAGATATTCGAGTTCATGGACTTTATACGCGGTATTCACCGTGACGAGGACCGCGCCGATCTTCACCGTCGCCCAAAACGAGATATACCATTGCGGGACGTTGGACGCCCAAACGGCGACGTGCGACCCCGCCTTTACGCCGAGCGCGATGAGGGTGCGCGCGAATTCGTCCACGTCCGCGCGGAATTCCGTATACGTGCGGGTATAATCCAGCGTCGTGTACTTGAAAGCGTATTGATCGGGAAATTCTTCGCACATGCGGTCAAGCACGGCGGGGAAAGTCTCATCGATGAGCGCCTCTTTCTTCCAGACGAAGCGCCCGGTATGCGCGTTATTGTAATAAAGCGCACGCTCCCCTTTCGAGACGTCGCCGAACTGCTTCATATAGCTCACGAACTGCGAGAAAATGATCTCGATATCCGCCAGTTCCTCGCACCATTCGGGCGCCCAAACAAGGGAGATGAATCCGTCGTAATTCACGGAAGAAAGCGCGAGCATCATCTCCTTCACGGGGAGCTCGCCTTCGCCGAGGAGACAATACACCTTCTCCTCGCCCACCTTCTTCGCGTCATTGAGGTGCACGTGCTTCACGTACGCGCCGAGATTCTCGATGACCACTTCGGGACGTTCGCCCGAGCCGAAATAAGCCGCCGAGAGATTCCAAAGAGCGGCGAGAGAATCGCAAGCAAAGCTCTGCAAGAGATCACGGAGCGCCGCGCTGTCCGTATAAAGCCCCGCCGTCTCCACGAGAAGGGTCACCTTCGCCTCTTCGGCAAGGGGCAAGACCTCTCGAACGAGCGCCTTGACATTCTCTTTCGCCGCGGCGACATCCTCATGTGCTTCCGCGCGCACGCGGATATTCGGGATGCGAAGATTCCTTGCGATCTCGATACATTTCGCGATCTCGCCTGCCACTTCTTCCCTGTCTTCCGCCGAGGCGATATCGCCGATCGCGTCGATGCAGGGAATGGTCAGTTTCTTATTATAGAGATTACGGAGGGTCGCCGCCGCCGCGTAATCGTGGAAGGCGCCGTCCTTATCCGTGAAAAGACGATTATGGATATTATGGAGCTCGATGCCGTTGAAACCAAGATCGACGGCGTAAGCGCAAAAATCGTCGAAGGTGGAGTCATGCCACCCTTTCGTGGAGAATGAAAGCTTCATATCATTCCTCCTCGTAAGCGATCTTATTCACCGCGCTGAGATAAGCGCGAATTGAGGCGCCGATGATATCGGTGGAGATCCCCTTTCCGGAATAAAGCTTGCCGTCCTTGCGGAGCTTTACGAGGGCGGAGCCCATCGCTTCCTTCCCTTCCGTCACGGACTGGATCTCGAAGTCGTCGAGCTCGTAATGCGTGCCGATGATCTGCTCCAAGCAGAGGAACGCCGCGTCGATGGGACCGTCGCCCATCATAATGCCTTTCAAGGTCTCGTCCTTCTTCATCAAGGTGATCTGCGCGGAGGCTTGAATAACGTTCCCGTTATTCACGACGTAGCTGACGAGCTTATACGTGGCGGGCACTTGCAAAGCAACGCTCGCGACGATGGCGTCCAGCTCTTTCGCGCCGACGCGCTTCTTCGCCGCCACGCGCAAAAACTCCTCATAGACTTTGGTCTTATCTTCGTCCGAAAGGTCATAGCCGATCTTCTTCGTCGCGTCGATGACCGCCGCCATATCGTCCTTATCGTCGAGGCTGATCCTCGTCTGCTCCAAGGTAGGAGCCGCCGCGATGGGGCTCTTGTCCGTCGTGTCCGTAACGATACGGGTGATCTGCTTCACCGTACGGTGGAGCTCGGTATAGGTGATCCCCGTCGAGACGCCGTTACGATTGCCGCTGTTCTTCACGCATTCGCTGAGCGCTTCGAGATTCACCCCGTCGCCCACGACCACGGCGCGCACGGCTTTCACGCCTTTTACGGCGGCGAGCACAGCGGAAGAGAGGGCGAAGCCGCTCTTATCCGAACAAGCCACGCCGAGAGGCACTTTCACGGTTTTTGCGCATTCTTCCGCAAAAAGCGCGAATTCGTCGGGAAGCATCTCCCCTGCGTCGTCCGAGATATAGACCGCGGTGGCGCCATGAGTCTCCGCCGCCGCCAAAGCTTGGAAGAGGAAATCCTTTTCCGCGCGCGTCGCGTCGAGCGCGCAGAATTCCACGTTCTTCACAGCCTTCTTTGCTTCCGAGACGAGGAGAGTGATCCATTCGAGCATCTTGGGCGCTTTCTTAT
>CAMOUZ010000133.1 GCA_946626795.1 uncultured Clostridia bacterium | reverse complement strand
AAGACCCCTTGGGAGATCGCCGCTTTTTACACCGAGGCGTTCTTTAAGGATATCGACGCTTTGAATGTCGGGAGACCCGAAATCATCGCGAAAGCCACCGACCATATCCCCGAGATGATCGCTTTCGTGCAGGGTCTTATGGAGAAAGGCTATGCCTACGAGATCTCGGACGGCATTTATTTCGACATCGGCAAGTTCCCGGGCTATGGCAAGCTCTCGGGACAGACCGTGGACGAGAAGGAGGCGGGCGCGCGCATCGAAGAGAACAGCGAGAAGCGTCACCCCGCGGATTTCGCCCTTTGGAAGAAAGCGGATAAAAACCATATTATGCAGTGGGAAAGCCCGTGGGGAATGGGGTTCCCAGGCTGGCATATCGAATGCAGCGCGATGAGCAAGAAATATCTCGGCGAGGTCTTCGATCTGCATACGGGCGGCATTGACGCCGTCCCCGTGCATCACGAGAATGAGATCGCACAGAATGAGGCGCTCGCGGGCAAGAAGACCGTGAATTATTGGATGCACGGCGAGTTTATGATGGTGGACGGCGGCAAGATGAGCAAGAGCCTCGGCAATGTCTATACCATTTCCGACCTCGAAAAAAAAGGCTATCTCGCCCTCGATTTCCGTTATTTCTGCCTGAACGCGCATTATCGCAAGAAGCTGAATTTTACCTTTGAAGGGATGGATGCGGCGCACACCTCTTACGAGCGCCTCAGAAACGCCCTTTACGCGCATAAAATGAGCTCGGAAGCCACTGATCCCGCCGTCATCGCGGATCTGATGAAGCGTTTCCGCGACGCCGTGGAGGACGATATGAATATCCCCTTTGCGCTGGGTGTCCTTTGGGAAGCCGTGAAGCTTCCGAAGAGCAAGGACATCTATAAGCTCGCGCTGGAATTCGACAAAGTCCTTGGGCTTTCTTTGGATAAAGTCACGGAGCCTGCGCCCGAGAAGATCGACATCCCCGAAGAGATCGCCGCCCTCGCCGAAGCTCGCTTCGCCGCGAAGAAGGAGAAGAATTGGGCGGAAGCGGATCGTCTCCGCGCCGAGATCGCCGAGAAAGGGTACGTCATCAAGGATACGAAGGAAGGGTATACCATCGAGCGTAAATAAAGACAACAGCGTATAGCGGCACATCTAATTTGTTCTAATTTAAATTCTCGCAGTTGCGTATAAGGAGTACGCGCCTGCGGGAATTTTTTATTGTGCCTCCGTTGCGTTTTGGAAGTGTGCTAATATAATCACTTTGAATATTCTTTCTCGATCCACGCCATCAATAAATCGACGATTTTTTCTTGTTGCGTTTTCGTGAGAGGAGTGCCCTTCGGGACGCGGTACCATTTCTCGAGGCAGCCGCGGCAGCAGCAAGCCGTGGCGTGCTGCGCGACAAAGACGGGGTGGCCGCGCATCGGGGTCTGCTTGCCGTCATTCGGAATGACGGCGGGGGATAGACGGGAAGAGACGAAATCTTCCGCGTGATGACGAATGGCGTCCATGCCCGATTTTTCGATATAAGAAATGTCTTCCGCGGAGAGATGAAAGCGGGAACGAAAAGGGGAGCGGGATAGCTTCTCGAAGGCTTCTTTCTTGGTCATAAAGGGGATAAAAAGAAGCGCGTCGCGGAGAACGCGCGTAAGGGACTCTCAAGGGACTTTTTAAGGGGAAATGGCGTCACCATTTATTGAATACGCGCTCTGCGAAACCGACGCCGCCGTCTATCGCCACTTTTTCGCCGCTTTTCAAAAGAGCGGTCCCGTAAAACCTGCCGAAGACTTGGTGTTGATCCGAGCGAAGCATCAAGAGCTTCGTGTCCGATTTCCTGTCCAAAATGGGGCGGAAGACGAGGTCAAGCCTGCCGTCCGAGGAGCGCACGGTCCAAGGCGCGGTATAGTCATATTCGCCGAGGTCGTTATGCGGGATATAAAATTTCACCTCTTCAAGCTTGTCGGCATAGCCGTCCAAGAAGAGCATGTTCTCCGTCGCGGCGGAGGTGTCCCCGAAGCCGTAGCCGAGGTTGAAACCGAATTTTCTCCCGTCCGCAAGCACGGTATTCAAGCTGCTCCAATACCAAGTATTTTTGTAAGTCCAGACGCCGCGTCCCCAATCAAGCAGCCCCATGTCGAGGGGGGATCCGCCGAGCTCATAGCTTTTTTCGCCCATCTGGACATATCCTTCCGCATGCATAAGATTGATCTTTTGATTATAATAAAAGGCTTTTTTGTCCGAAGGGAAAGGCGTGGCGATACACATCCTTTCTGCAGGAAAATCCGTCAATTTCACGTCGATGATGAGCGGAAGCTTCTCGATGAAATCGTGATAATGGCAGCGCAAGTGACGCTGCTTCTCGTCCACGCGGAAGGACATCTCCACGCGCTTGCTTTGATAGGACGTCTCGCCTGCGCCCGCGGAAGGCGGAAGGGCGAATTTACCGAAGGTGAGCGGGATGATCTTGGTCATCGTATGCTCCGTCGCCGTCTCAAAGTCCAATACGCTGGCGGAGACGAGCCCCATATAGCTATTGTCCGCAATGGTGAGCGCCGCTCCGAAATGCTCGTTTCCGAAGTAATAATAGTCCCATTCCTTGATGCGGTAAGCGGCGGCTTTGATCATCGCACGCTCGTAATCGAAGACCTCCTTGGTGGCATAACCTGCTTCGTTCAGGCGACCTTTTTCATTGAGAAGATCCATTCTTTCGGTGATTCTGTGTTGCATATCCTTTTGCTCCTGTTTTTTATCATACGACAAATCTTTCGGAAAGTCAAATGCGTATGCGCGTATGCGCGTCCGTGTCGCCCGCACTTGGCGCTCTAACGACGCTTTTCTATTCTTTTTTCTTATTTTTCGACATAAATATTAAGGCGGAGGATTTATGAGAGAGAATATAAAAGAAAGGGTAATGAATATCGCCGAATATATTGTGGAGCACGGCGCAACGGTCAGAAATGCGGCGGGCGTCTTCGACGTCAGCAAGTCCACGGTGCATAGCGATATGACGACGAGGCTGAAAGGAATGGACGTCGGGCTCTATAAAAAGGTGAAAGTCGTC
>CAMOUZ010000132.1 GCA_946626795.1 uncultured Clostridia bacterium | reverse complement strand
CCGCGCGCGTTCCCCCGGAAGAGCTCAAAAAGGATTACACCCTCCCGCGGGCTTTCGATCCGAGGGGGGGACCCGCCGTGGCGAAAGCGGTGGCGGAGGCGGCGCGGAAAACGGGCGTCGCGAGAATGTGACGTTTCGGAGGCGGACAGCGAAAAAGCTTGAAAAAGATCCCCCTTTGCTATAATATGGAAAAGACGGAAGGAGACGAGACGATATGGACGCAATCAAAGAGTTTTTCGGAGTGGGCGGATATAAAAGAGAGCCGGAGGGCTTTCTTTCTTGGCAACACATTTTATTCGTGACGGTCTTCATCGCCGTGATGGTCGCGCTCGCCGTGATCCTCGGAAGAAGAAATCGAAATAAAGATGAAAAGACGAAGAATAAGGTCATCGCGTGGGCGGCGATCATTCTTCTTTTTCTGAAAGTGCTGGAAATGGTCGTTTGCTGCTTGAAGGATCATTCATTCAGGGCGCTTTTGTATCTTTTGCCCCTTTTCCTTTGCAGTATGCAGATGATCGCTTTGCCTTTGGCAGCCTTCTCGAAAGGGAGATTGAGAGAAGCGGCGCTTGATTTCGTCTTCATCTTCGGCATCCTCGGCGCCGTGATGGGCACGTACGGCGCGGGACAGAATTTCTCTTGTTATCCCATCCTTTCTTTCGATAACGTGCTTTCGGTCATCACGCATACCCTCAGCGGCTTCGCTTCGCTTTATATCGCCATCTCGGGCTTGACCAGCATGCGCGTGAAGAATATCTGGATCACCTTCACCATCCTTTGCGTCTTCTGCGTGCTCGCTTATATCGCGGACATTTTGATTCCGTATAATTATATGTTCCTGATGCGGGGCGACGGCACGCCGTATGACATTTTCTATAATCTGGTGAAAGGAAATCGGGTGTTGTATCCGATGTGCGTCGTGCTCTTATTCCTGTTGTATTTGTCGATATTTTATCTTGTCTATTTCTTGGTGCGAAAGCATAAAGCGAAGCAAGCATAAAGGAGGATATTATCCATGAGAAGCGCGTTTATTACGGGAGACGGATATTTACTTGAACTCGGATGTGATATAGACATCGTTTATGACGCCTTGCATCATCCCAAGGCGAGAGCGGT
This sequence comes from uncultured Clostridia bacterium, assembly GCA_946626795.1. Taxonomy (GTDB): domain Bacteria; phylum Bacillota; class Clostridia; order Christensenellales; family CAG-1252; genus CAG-1252. Next base: position 1,969 of record CAMOUZ010000132.1, on the reverse strand, counting down.
GGACGCCATCACCACCGAAGCGAAGCTCACGGGGAAGGAAGTGAAAGAATTCCTCGTCGAGCATAAGATCCCCGTTCCGGAGGAGATCAAGGACGACGATGAATACGTCCTTCACGGTTGCGATTGGTGATTTCGCTTCGGGATCGCCATAGCGCGGGAAAAGAAGAGCAAAAGAGGGACATTCGTTCCTCTTTTCTTTACTTTCCGCTGTAAAACGTTTATAATGTAAAGCGGATCGAAGTATGGCAAAAATCGCTTTGGAGAAAAATAAAATAAAGCAGATGAATCCGCTCGTCCTCGCTTTCATCGGGGACGGCGTGGAGACTTTGCGCGTCCGCACGCGCGTCGCCTTGGAGGATACGTCCAAAGCCCATGCCTTGCATCTCAAAACGGCGCGGGAAGTGAATGCGCGGGCGCAGTCCGACATGGTGGAGAAGATTCTCCCTTATCTCACGGAAGAGGAAGCGGAGATCTATCGCCGCGCCAGGAACAGCAAGTCCCGTCATCATGCGAAGAATTTCTCCGTTGTGGATTATCGTCGGGCGAGCGGGCTCGAAGCGGTCATCGGATATTTATATCTTGCAGGGGAGGAAGAAAGGCTCGACGAGATCTTCGAGCTGATGGAGAAAATATGATAGTAGAAGGAAAAAACGCGGTCAAAGAGCTCATAAAAGCAGGCAAGACCATTGATAAGATCTGCGCCCAGAAAGGGGACAAAGTGGCGGAAGCGCTCGCTTTCCAAGCGAGGGAGAGCGGGGCACGCGCCGTCTTTTGCACGAAGGAGAATCTGGATAAGATCTCGGTCACCCGCAAGCACCAAGGCGTCATCGCGTACACAACGGATTTCGTGTACAGCGAGCTATCCGATCTCCTTACGGGGAAGGAGGACAGCCGCCTCATCATCATTCTGGACGGCGTGGAGGATCCGCATAATCTCGGGAGCATTCTGCGCAGCGCGGAGTGTATGGGGGCGGCGGGCGTCGTCATCGGGAAGCACCGCGCCGTCGCCGTGAATGAGACCGTGATCAAGACGTCTTGCGGCGCGACGGAGTACGTGAAAGTCGCGCGCGTCACCAATATCAATGACGCGATCCGCGCTTTGAAAGACCTCTTTTTCAAGGTCTATGCGATGGATATGGACGGAGAGGCGATCGATAAATGCGATCTCAAGGGAGACGTGGCGCTCGTGCTCGGCAGCGAGGGTAGCGGCGTATCCGCTTTGACGAAGAAGCTGGCGGACAGGTCTCTTCGTATCCCGATGTCCGGCGAGATCGCGAGCATGAATGTTTCGGTCGCCGCGGGCGTCGGCATGTACGAATACGTCAGACAGAACGCAAAGAAATAAGGAGAAAGAATGGAGATCAAAGGGCTGACTGCGGCAGAAGTCGCAAAGCGCGTCGCCGCGGGAGAGGTGAATGGAAAACAGGATCTGCAGACGAAGAGCGTCCGCAGGATCGTTTTCGATAATCTTTTCACCCTCTTCAACGGGCTGAATCTCCTCCTTGCCGTCCTCATCCTCACGATGAGTAAAGGAAGAAATTGGAATAATACCCTCTTTATGGGTATTGTTTTTTTTAATCTTTTCGTCGGGATCTTCCAAGAGATCAAAGCGAAGAAGACCATCGAGAAGCTCTCTTTGATCTCCGCGCCGAAGGTGGATGTCCTCCGAGACGGGGCGGCGGTGACCGTCACGGTGGAGGAGATCGTCAAGGACGACGTGATGCTCCTCGAAGCGGGGAGACAGATCTGTTCGGATGCCGTCGTGGAAGAAGGGGAGATCGAGGTGAATGAGAGCCTTCTTACGGGCGAATCGGATCCCATCTTGAAAAAGGCGGGAGACGCTCTCCTCAGCGGCAGTTATGTCGTCAGCGGGAAATGCGCGGCGCGCGTCACGCATGTCGGTGCGGAGAATTATGCCTCCAAGGTGGCGGCGGGCGCCCGCTATATCAAGAAGACGAATTCCGAAATC
>CAMOUZ010000131.1 GCA_946626795.1 uncultured Clostridia bacterium | reverse complement strand
GCGAAGCGGGCGTGCCCTTTTTCAGCATCAGCGGCAGTGATTTCGTGGAGATGTTCGTGGGCGTGGGCGCTTCTCGCGTGCGCGACCTCTTCATCCAAGCCAAGAAAAATATGCCTTGCATCGTCTTCATCGACGAGATCGACGCGGTGGGTCGCCAGCGCGGCGCGGGTCTCGGCGGCGGACACGACGAGAGAGAGCAGACCTTGAATCAGCTCCTTGTCCAGATGGACGGCTTCGAGGCGAATGACGGCGTCATCGTGATGGCGGCGACGAACCGAGCGGATATCTTGGATCCCGCTCTTCTCCGCCCGGGCAGATTCGACAGACAGATCTATGTAAATCCCCCCGATGTCAAAGGCAGAGAGGAGATCCTTCGCGTGCATTCGAGGAATAAGCCCCTTTCGGGTGATATCGATTTCAAGACGGTGGCTCGCCTCACCATCGGCTTTACGGGCGCGGACATCGCGAATCTTCTCAATGAAGCCGCGATCCTCGCCGCAAGGGCGAATCGCCACATGATCGTCATGCAAGACATCCTCGAAGGGATCAATAAAGTCATTATGGGCCCCCAGAAGAAGAGCCGCGTCGTGACCGAGACGGATAAGCGCATCACGGCGTATCACGAGAGCGGACACGCCATCGTGGCGAAGGTCTTGGAGAATTGCGACGAAGTGCAGGAAGTCAGCATTATCCCGCGCGGAATGGCGGCGGGCTATACCTTGACCCGTCCCGAGACGGACGACAGCCACGTCACGAAGAATAAGCTCCTCGACACCATCTGTATGATGCTCGGCGGCAGGGCGGCGGAGTCCATCGTGATCAAGGATATTTCCACGGGTGCGAGCAATGACATCCAGCGCGCATCCTCCATCGCGCGTTCGATGGTGACGGAATGGGGTATGAGCGACGTCATCGGGAATATCTATCTCGGAAGCGATCACGAAGTCTTCATCGGCAAGACCTATGGCCAGCATAGCGACGTCAGCGAGAGCATGTCCGGCGTCGTGGACGCGGAGATCAAGAAGATCATGGACGAGGCGTATAAGCGTGCTTTCGAGATCCTCGAAAAGCACCGCGACGTGATGGAGAAAATGGTCACGCTTCTCTATGAGAAAGAGACCATCTTCAAGGAGGAAGTGGACGCCTTGTTCGAGGGCGTGAGCGTAGAGGACATCCTCAAAAAAGATCGCGTGGCGGAGGAGCTCAGAGCCGCCAGGAAGAATGGCGTGACCATCGTCCCCGAGAAGCCCGAAGCGGAGAAAACGCCCGCAGAGAAAGAGACGGAAACGCCCGCTCCTTCGGAGGAGAAGAAAGAAGAGCCGCCGAAGGAAGACTGACGCGGAGAAAAGCCGAAATAAAGGCCGAGAGGTTTAGCCTTCGAAAAGAGAGATAAATGCCTTGCGCGTTTCCGTGCGAGGCATTTTTTGTTCTTCAAAGCGCTTGGGGCGGAGAAGAAAGCGAGAAAAAAGGCGAAAAAAGGTTGACGAACGATCTTCGAATGATTATACTTTCTATTATTCGATAGAGGCGCGTGTCCTTATGAGAAGCCGCGGAGCAGGCAAGTCCGCGGGGGGAAAGGAAGGCACGCCGAAGGGGACGATCCAGCCTGTAACGTTCGTTTCCTGGGGTGCGGGAGAATATCCCGCGCACTGTCGCGAGGTTCGGTCTCCGAGCCCCACGGAGAGCTATCCACCTTACGGCACCTTTGTTTTTCTTGTTTGTGGGCGGCTCTCTTGCCGCTTTTTTCTTTTATATTAAGGATAGCGCGGCGTTATCACCGATCAAAATGCGCTTTTTGGCGCAAAAGGAGAATAGTTATGGGATTTTTAGACTCAAAGAACGTGGTCAAGATCGGCAAGCTGACCTTGACGCGTAAGCAGATCGTGAATATCTGCGTGATCGCCTTAGCTGTGATCGCGATCATTGTCTTTGCGGCGGCGATCAATAATCACGGCACGGTGAAATGCCCCGAATGTTTGGGCGTGGGCGAGGTCTTGACGAATAGCCCCACTTGCGACACCTGTGCGGGCGACGGTAAGATCGCCGTCATCCAAGACGGAACTCCCGTGATCGTCGATTGTCCGGACTGCGAAGGCGAGGGCACGATCGACGTGGACGAAGCCGTGATGTGCACCTGCTCGGAATGCGGCGGAGAAGGCGTCATCGAGGCGGAGAACCGTTATTACGGCACCTTCGTTTCCTTGCTTCCCCCGATCATCGCCATCGTGCTTGCCCTCATCACGAAGGAAGTGTATAGCTCCCTCTTCGTCGGCGTCTTGGCGGGCGCGCTCTTTAACGGCGGGTTCAATTTCGCGGCGTCTATGGACGCGATGGTGGGCGACGGCTTCATCGGAGTGCTTGCCGACAGCTGGAATATGGGTATCATCGTCTTCCTCGTCATCCTCGGCGCGATGGTCGCTTTGATCAATAGCGCGGGCGGCGCGGAAGCCTTCGGCAGATGGGCGAAGAAGCATATCAAGACCAAGACGGGGGCGGCGCTCGCCACCTTCTTCCTCGGCGTGCTCATCTTCATCGACGACTATTTCAATTGCCTCACCGTCGGCAGCGTGATGCGTCCCGTGACGGATAGAAAGAAGATCAGCCGTGAAAAACTCGCTTATCTCATCGACGCGACGGCGGCGCCGATCTGTATGATCGCTCCCATCTCTTCTTGGGCGGCGGCGGTCAGCTCCACGGCGAAGCAGGTGGGCACGAACGGCATCAGCCTCTTCGTGAACGCCATTCCTTATAACTTCTATTCTTTGCTCACCATCGTGATGATCATCGCCTTGATCCTCCTCCGCATCGACTTCGGTCCGATGAAGAAATACGAGAAGGCGGCGGAGATGATGGAGGATATCGACGAGACCGAAGAAGAGGATGCCTCCGTGCATCATAGCGGCAGCCGCGTTATCGACCTCGTGATCCCCGTGGCGCTCCTCATCCTTTCTTGCGTGATGGGCATGCTTTATTCGGGCGGCTTTTTCAGCGGAGACAATAAAGGAAAGCTCATCGCTTCCTTCGGCGACAGCGACGCTTCCTTTGGCTTGACTTGGGGCAGCATCATCGCCCTTGTGGTCACGGTGATTTATTTCATCGCGAGAAGGCGCCTTACCTTTAAGCAAGCGATGGAGAATATCCCCAAGGGCTTCACGGC
>CAMOUZ010000130.1 GCA_946626795.1 uncultured Clostridia bacterium | reverse complement strand
TCGGCACGGAAGAGATCAATGAAGCGCAGGCAACCGTCCTTGCAAAGAGTTTTTTGCCCCATTCCGAGATCTCGGAGGTCACGGTGAAAGAGGGTTGTAAAAACGTTTTCGAGACCTATGACTGCGAGCTCATGACGGAAAGCGGGGTCGCTTATGTCACCCTCACGAAAAAAGGAGGGTTCCCCGTCTCGATGAACGCTCCGAGGGAGGCGGATGGCGAAGTCCGTCTCACGGCGGCGGACGCGGAGAATATTGCGGAAGGATATCTTGCCGCCCTCGGGCTGGACTCGATGAAAGCCGTTTGGGCGAGCCTTTATGAGAACGTTTATTTCATCAATCTCGCTTTCGTCACTCGCGACGTCGTCGTCTATCCCGACCTGATCAAAGTCAAAGTGGACGCCACGAAAGGCGAGGTCGTCGGCATGGAGAGTTTGAATTATATCTTCAATCATACCGAGCGCAGCATTCCGCTTCCCGTCCTCAAAGAGGACGAAGCGACCTCTTCCGTCAGCGAAGATATCGACGTCGAGAGCGTCCGCCTTGCTCTCGTCCCCACGAAAGGAGACGGCGAGATGCTCGCATATGAAGTGTACGGCACGAAAGGCGAAGAGAAGTACTTCGTCTATATCGACGCGGCAAGGGGAGAAGAAGTGAAAATTATGCGGGTGCTAGATGGCGAACGCGGATTGCTCTTGCAATAAACTCGGTTAGCGGCACACATGCTTTGCTAACTACCTGTGTCGTCGGGCATCACGTACAAGAAGTACGATAGACCCGCCTCCTCGAAGAGCGCTTGCCTCTAAGCCGCTCTCCGAGCTCGTAAGTTTGCGAGAGCTGTCATAAATTTCGATAAGGCATTGCAAAAGAGCGCTTGCCTAAGCACCTTTCTTCACGTTCACTGTATGGACGGAGGGGATAAAGTGATTATTTATCGCAAAAGCGGATAAAAGAGCTCGCCTCCGCAAGCTCTTCTCCGCAGTCAAGGATAATTGATAAAACGTTCGCCTTTACGCTCCGCATTCTAATGCGGACGGAGAGAATCGCTCGTTGCGGTTTATTTGTGAGTCGCGGAGCAGAGGGAACGCCCTCCGATAATTTCGCAGGTGTTTTCCGTTATGCTTTTGTGAAGGATATTTTTATGGAAAAGACGGAAAGAGATATGAGAATGTTTTCGCTTATTTCGCCGTCGCGTATCTGTCTTCGATTTCGGTGAGTTCGAGGATATAGTCTACGCTCACGTCATAAAAAGAGGAGAGTTTTATCAAAGCTTCGATGGGGATCTGTCTTGCGCCCGTTTCGTATTGCGAATAGGTATTTTGGCGCACGCGCAAAATCGCCGAAATCTCCTTTTGAGAATAATGTTTTTCCTCACGTATCATCTTTAATCGCATTTCTTTATTATAAAGGCTTGCCGAGTTGTTATGTTCGCATATCACAGTTTGTGATAAAATAAGGACACTTCATCTCTTGATAAGGACTTCTTCGAGGCGCTTTCGCTCGGGATGGCGATGACGCCTCCCGATGCAAGTTTTTTATTTCCCTTTAAAGTATTTGACACGCGCCCCCGCGTGCCCGTATAATGAATTCGATTTATTTTTACACCACTCATTCAAAGGAGGTACTTTATGAGTTTCAAACAAACTGTTGACGGTAATACTGCGGCGAGCCACGTTGCGTATGCCTTCTCGGAAGTCGCGGCGATTTATCCGATTACGCCTTCTTCCCCGATGGCGGAAGTGGCTGACGAATGGTCTGCGCAAGGTCGCGTGAATATGTTCGGACAGAAGCTCCGTTTGGCGGAGATGCAGTCCGAAGGCGGCGCGGCGGGCGCGGTGCATGGCTCCCTTGTGGCGGGCGCTTTGACCACTACCTATACGGCGAGCCAAGGCTTGCTCCTCATGATCCCGAATATGTATAAGATCGCGGGCGAGCTCCTTCCCACGGTATTCCACGTGAGCGCTCGTGCTCTTGCGGCGCACGCTCTGAATATCTTCGGCGATCATGCCGACGTGATGGCTTGTCGTCAGACGGGCTTCGCGATGCTCGCTTCGAACTCCGTGCAAGAGGTCATGGATCTCGCTTTGGTGGCGCATCTCTCCACCTTGAAAGCGAAGGTGCCTTTCCTCCATTTCTTCGACGGTTTCCGTACGTCTCACGAAGTCTCCAAGATCGATATGATCGAGTATGACGAGATGAAGAGCCTCGTAGATATGAAGGACATCGAGGATTTCCGCGCTCGCGCTTTGAATCCCGAGCACCCCATCCAGCGTGGTACCGCGCAGAATGCGGACATTTATTTCCAGAACCGCGAGACCGCGAATAAGTATTACGAGGCGACGCCCGCCATCGTCCAAGAGATGATGGATAAGGTCTCCGCGCTTACCGGCAGGAGCTATCACCTCTTCGATTACGTGGGCGATCCCGATGCGGAGAATGTCATCGTGCTTATGGGTTCCGGCGCAGACGCCGTCGAAGAGACCATCAATAAGATGAATAAGGAAGGTCATAAGGTGGGTCTTTTGAAAGTCCGTCTCTATCGTCCTTTCGCCGTGGAGGCTTTCCTCGCCGCGCTTCCGAAGAGCGTGAAGAAGCTCGCCGTCCTCGACAGGACGAAGGAAGCGGGCTCTCTCGGCGAGCCTTTGTATCTCGACGTTTGCTCCGCGCTCCTCGAATATGGCAAGACGGATATCAAGGTCGTGGGCGGCAGATACGGCCTCGGCTCCAAGGAATTCAATCCTTCGATGGTCTATGCCGTGTATAAGAACCTCGAACAGGCGCAGCCGAAGAATCATTTCACCGTCGGTATCTACGACGATCTCACGAATACCTCTCTTGATTTCTCCGAGAAATACGACGCGGCGCCCGCAGGCACCATCTCTTGTAAGTTCTGGGGCCTCGGCTCGGACGGCACGGTCGGCGCGAATAAGAACAGCATCAAGATCATCGGCGACCATACCGACAAGTTCGTGCAGGGTTATTTCTTCTATGACTCCAAGAAGTCCGGCGGCATCACCGTTTCTCACCTCCGTTTCGGCGATACGAAGATTCAGTCCGCTTATCTCATCGACGCGGCTGACTTCGTGCAGTGCTCCAATCCCTCTTATATCACGCGTTACAATATGACGGGCGACATCAAAGAGGGCGGCAGCTTCCTCCTCAATACTTCCG
>CAMOUZ010000129.1 GCA_946626795.1 uncultured Clostridia bacterium | reverse complement strand
ACGGATCGCGATCTTCTCGCCGATCTTCGCGGTCGCTTCGATGGTGTCCGCATTCTTCGCCTCGATGAGCGCCGCCACGTCCGCGACTTCGTTCTCTACGACATAATCGGCGATACCGCTGACAAAAGCTTGATACTGCTCTCCCTTCGCCACAAAGTCGGTTTCGCAGTTCACTTCCACGAGCGCGCCGACATTTCCTTTGATGGAAGCCGCGACGACGCCTTCCGCCGCGATCCTCGAAGACTTCTTTGCCGCGGTGGCCATACCCTTCTCACGAAGGATCTCGATCGCCTTCTCCATGTCGCCGTTCGCTTCGGTAAGGGCTTTCTTGCAGTCCATCATACCGACGCCGGTCTTTTCTCTGAGCTCTTTAACGTCACTTGCAGTAAACATTTCGATACCTCCTATTATTCAGCGGGTGTTTCCGCGGGCTCCTCGGAAGGAGCGGACTCTTCTTTCACTTCTTCGGTAGCGGATTCGGCGGACTCTTCTTCATCGCTGACGCTGAACTCGACGCCTTCTTTCGCCTCGATGACGGCATTCGCGATGGTGGAAGCGATAAGCTTCACCGCTCTGATCGCATCATCGTTACCGGGGATGACGCAAGTAATATTGTCGGGATTACACTTCGTATCAACGAGCGCAACGACAGGGATGCCTAGCTTATTCGCTTCGTCCACGGCAAGGTGCTCTTTGTCAACATCCACAACGAAGAGGACGTCGGGGAGCTGACGCATATACTTGATACCGCCGAGGTTCTTTTCAAGGATATCGCGCTCTTTCAAAAGAAGAGAGACTTCTTTCTTGGGAAGGAGCTCAAACTCGCCGAGCGCTTGCATCTGGTTCAGCTTATTCAGCCTGTCGATACGCGTACGAATGGTTTTGAAATTGGTAAGGGTGCCGCCAAGCCATCTTTGATTGATGTAATACATCGAGCAACGCTCCGCCTCTTCCTTGATCGCATCCTGCGCTTGCTTTTTCGTGCCGACGAAAAGAACGGTCTTGCCCATCTTGACTTGGTCACGAACGAAAGCATATGCTTTCTCGATCTCAACAACGGTCTTTTCGAGGTCGATGATATGGACGCCGTTACGAGCCGTATAGATATATTTGCTCATCTTCGGATTCCAAGTACGAGTTTGGTGACCGAAATGGACGCCTGCTTCCAAAAGCTGTTTCATGGTGATAACTGACATAAAAAAATTCCTCCTGTTTTTTCTTCCTGCCCCTTCACAAACCATAAAAACTCAAACGAGCAACAGTATGATCTCCGGAACAGTGCTTTTTAGCTATATTATAGTATCATATTCAAAAACTTTTGGCAACGGATTTTGGATGCTTTTATTAAAAATCTGCGTGACGATGTTTTTTGACGCCGTCACGCAGCAAATATTACTTTTCGTCGCAACCGGAACACCCGGAACAATCACCGCCGCAACCTTCCTCCGAGTCCTTTTCAAGGAACTTCTCGAAGACGGCATCGAGCACCGCTTCGTTTTCCACGGGAAGAAGGTCCACAGTCTCGTCTCCATTATCGCTGATGGAGAAGATATAACAGCTCCCCTCTTCATAATCTTCCGATCCGGAGACAGGCGTCACGACACAATACAGCGCGCCTTCGTATTCCACTGTATCGATGTATTCGCATTGCACTTCTTTTCCGTTTTCGTCAATCAAAGTAATGATATCGTCATTTTCAGCCATATTAATGTCCTCACTCTTTTCATTTATTCAAATAGCAACGGAGTATGATCTCCGCCGCGACCTTGTCGATCACTTTTCGCCGTTCTTGGCGAGAGAGCCCAGCTTCGATGAGCATCTCTTCCGCTTCCACCGTAGTAAGGCGCTCGTCCTCATAAACGACTTCCAGCCCCGATGCTTGCGCCAAAGCATCTCCGAAATCCCTGACTTTCAGGGCGCGATCGCCTTCCGACCCGTCCATATTCAAAGGAAGACCGAGGAGTATCTTTTCGCAACCGCGTGCTTTCGCCATCTCCGAAAAGTACAAGACGTCCCGATCCTTCCCCTTGGAAAGGAAAGTCTCGATCCCGTTCGTGCTGATCCCGAGGGGATCGCTTATCGCGACGCCGATCCTAACGTCGCCTATATCCAAAGCAAGGATTCTCATATACTGATCATATCATATAAAGACGAAGACATCAAACGTTTCAGCCTTTATTCCGTTTCAGGACTTTCGCCCGTTTGAGATCCTTCTCGTAACCATTGGAAGAAGGCTCATAGAAAGTCTCGTCTTTAATGGCGTCCGGCAGATATTGCTGTTCCACCCAACCGCCGTAAGAATGAGGATACTTATATCCTTCGATTCTCTCTTGCTTGTAATTCGCGTCTTTCAGATGGGAAGGGACGATATCACCATAGGTCTTGTCCACGGCGTCGTGTGCGGCGCCGAGCGCTCGGACCACGCTATTGCTTTTCGAGGCTTCGCAAACGTATATGATCGCTTCGGTGAGCGGGATACGACCTTCTGGAAGCCCTATATTCTGCATCGCGGTCAAGGCGGAAACGGCGATGGTCAGCGCGTAAGGATCCGCCATGCCGACGTCCTCTGCTGAATGTACGACGAGCCTGCGGCAAACGAGAAGCGGGTCACACCCAGAGGAAATCAATCTTTCCATCCAATAGACGGCGGCGTCGCTGTCGCTCCCGCGAAGAGACTTGCAAAAGGCGGAGATCATATCATAATACGTGCTCTCATCGATCGAGAGATATTTTTTTTGCACGGACTGCGAAGCGATCTCTTTCGTGATCGTGATCACGCCGTTCTCATCGGGAGGCGTCGTAATGACCGCGAGTTCGAGGCTGTTATACGCGATGCGAAGATCTCCGTCCGAAGCATATGCGAAATGCGCAAGCACATCGTCTTCACAAGAGACGTTATATCCTTTCAAGCCACGCTCGTCAGTTAAGGAAGCGCGAAGCGCCCCTACGATCTCCTGCGACGTGAGAGGCTTAAATTCAAAAAGCCTGCATCGGGAAACGATGGCTTTCGTCATGCTGATGAAGGGATTCTCCGTCGTGGACCCGATAAAGGTGATCACGCCCTCCTCGATCGCGGAGAGCATACAATCGGACTGCGCTTTGTTCCAACGATGGCATTCATCGAGAAGAAGATAGGTCCGTGTGCCGTACATGCGGAGACGGTCACGCGCTTCGTCGATGACGCGCTTTG
>CAMOUZ010000128.1 GCA_946626795.1 uncultured Clostridia bacterium | reverse complement strand
AGGGTCTCCCCGCTCTTGCCGTGATATCGATGCGTGATATCTTGTAAGCGCAGTATCTCTTTCATTTTATCTTTCGTACCCCTTGGCTCAGGACAGATAGGAATTGTCCACGAGGTCCTTGTAGGACGCTCTCTTGGTCATCACGCCCGCCTCGATGATGATATCCTGCAAACGCTCGAAATCTTCTTCCGCAAGCGCCATCGAGGACACGTACGCGCCGATCTTCTTGTAATTCGCAATGGCAGAGGTAAGCACTTCTTCGGAGGTATCCGCAAAGGAGGGCGCCACCGCTTCGGCGATCTCTTTCGCCGTATGCGTCGAGACATACTCCACACCCTTCGAGACGGCTTTCAGGAAGCGCGAGACTTTGTCTTTATTTTTCGAGAGATAGGTCTGTTCGCAGCAGAAACAGGTGTAAGGGATCGTGCCCGCTTCCTCGCCGACGGAGGCGACGATATGTCCTTTCCCCGCAAGCTCGAAATTCGTGGCGGCAGGCTCGAACATCGTGCAGAAATCTCCCGTTCCGCCCTCAAACGCCGCGGCGATGAGATCGTATTGCACGTCATAATTCAGCGTCATATTCACACCGTCGGTATAGCCGTTCTTCTTCAAAGCGTATTCGAGCGCCATGGCGGGCACGCCGCCCTTTCTGCCCCCGATGATCTCTTTCCCGAGAAAGGCGGTGCTCCAAGAGAAGTCCGCGATCTCTTCCCTCGCGATGACGAAAGAACCGTCCTTACGCGTCAGTTGACCGATGACGATGGGGTAATCCTTCTTTCCTTCGTTATAGACGTAGATCGCCGCTTCCGGTCCGCAGAATCCGATGTCCGCCTGCCCCGAAAGCACCGCCGTCATCGTCTTATCCGCGCCGCCGCCGTTCGTCAGCTCGATTTTGAGTCCGTTCTCCTCGAAATAACCTTGATTCAACGCGACGTAAAGGGGCGCGTAGAACACAGAATGCGTGACCTCGTTCAGACGAATGGTATCTTCCTTCCCGCCACTGCACGCGGCAATGGGAAGACAGAGCGCAAAAAGGCTCACGACAAGTAAAATGCAGATGATTTTCGTTTTCATAAAATTCTCCTTTTTCAGCTTCTATACCATACTATTCTCCCCTGACTGAATTGTTGAATTTCGGAGGCATTTTCGGCAAAAATCACGCTGCGCCCTTTTTCTTCGCGCTATCGGGAGAGAAAATTCTATTGACATAAATTTTTTTGCGTACTAAAATTTACTTTATGAGCGCGCATATAGCGAAAAAAGATTTTTATAATCTGCCGAATATCCTTACGTATATCAGGCTGCTTTGCGTCCCCGCTTTCATCGCCGTATTCTTTGCGGTGAACGGGAGCCGCGGGCTGAACGTTTACATCTCTTTCGCTATCTTTGTCTTCGCCTCGCTGACCGACGTCTTGGACGGCTATATCGCTCGGAAATACGGCTTTACGAGCGATCTCGGGAAGATGCTCGACCCTCTCGCGGACAAGCTCTTGCAAGTCTCCGCGGCGGTCTGCCTGTGCGTGAATGATTTCATTCACCATTCGGCTTACGGAATGCTCTTCATCGCCTTCCCCGTCCTGCTCGGAGTGAAAGAGCTCATTATGCTGATATGGGGGATCATTCTCGCGAAAAAGGCGATCATCGTCCATAGCAATATTTACGGAAAAGCGGCGGCGTTCATCGCCGCGATCGGGCTCTCGATGAGCTTCTTCGCGAAAGCGGAATACGACGCCTATCGCATCGCCTGCACCGTCGTGCTCTCTCTCGCCTGTCTGGCGGCATATATCGCGCTTGCGAATTACGTCGTCAAACTTGCAAAGCAAGTGAACGGCAGCATCAAAAACAAATCGGATATGAACCTGAAATTCTAACGAAGAGGACAAACTTATGGAAATGGAAAAAACCTACGACCCGAAACAATTCGAAGACGAGCTCTACGCCACTTGGGTGGAGAGAGGGTACTTTACGCCGAAGATCGATCCAAAAAAGGATCCTTACACCATCGTGATTCCCCCGCCCAATATCACGGGGCAACTCCATATGGGACACGCGCTGAACAATACGCTCCAAGACATTATGGTGCGTTTCAAGAGGATGCAAGGCTATCCCACCCTCTGGCTCCCCGGCACCGACCATGCCTCCATCGCCACCGAAGTGAAGATCGTGGATAAGCTCAAAGCGGAGGGCACTTCCAAGGAAGAGCTCGGCAGAGAGGGTTTCCTCAAAGCGGCTTGGGAATGGAAAAAGCAATACGGCGGCAGGATCGTGGAACAGCTGAAAAAGCTCGGCAGTTCTCTCGATTGGACGCGCGAAGCCTTCACGATGGACGAAAAATGCAATAAAGCCGTCAAGAAAGTCTTTGTAAATCTCTATAACAAAGGACTCATCTATCGCGGGAGCCGCATCATCAATTGGTGCCCCTGCTGTAAGACGGCGCTCTCCGACGCGGAGGTGGAATACTCCGAGCAGGACAGCTTCCTTTGGCATATCAAATATCCTCTTTCGGACGGAAGCGGCTCGATTACCGTCGCGACCACCCGTCCCGAGACGATGTTCGGCGATACGGCTGTTGCCGTGAATCCCAAGGACGAGCGTTATACCGATATGATCGGGAAGACCCTCATCCTCCCCCTCACCGACCGCAAGATCCCCGTCGTGGCGGACGAATATGTCGAGATGGACTTCGGAAGCGGCGCCGTGAAGATCACCCCCGCTCATGATCCCAACGACTTTGAAGTGGGCATGCGTCATAATCTCGAAGTCATCCGCGTGATGAACGACGACGGAACGATGAACGCAAACGCAGGCGCGCCATACGACGGGATGGACAGAATGGCGGCGAGAAAGAAGGTGGAAGAAGACCTTCGCGCCATCGGTCTTCTCATCGAGAAGGAGCCCTATAAGCACAACGTCGGCGAATGCTATCGCTGCCACAGCAGCGTGGAGCCCATCATCTCCAAGCAATGGTTCGTGAAGATGAAGCCCCTCGCGGAGCCCGCGATCAAGGTGGTGAAAGAGGGCGAGATCGAATTTATCCCCGAGCGCTTCTCCAAGGTGTATTTCGGATGGATGGAAAATATCAAAGATTGGTGTATTTCCCGTCAATTATGGTGGGGACACCGCATTCCCGCTTATTACTGCGAGGCGTGCGGGGAGACCGTCGTCTCGGAGGACACGCCGAAAGTCTGCCCGAAATGCGGCGGCACGCATTTCA
>CAMOUZ010000127.1 GCA_946626795.1 uncultured Clostridia bacterium | reverse complement strand
ACAAGGTAGCCGTATCGGAAGGTGCGGCTGGATCACCTCCTTTTAAGGAGCTACGGAAAGTAGCTACAAGTCTAGTTCGGTGGAAACACCGATCGGCAGATATGCCTTGAAATATCCCCTTCGGAAGGGTTAAAAATCCAAAACAGGAAATGCTTGCATTTCTCGCTGATCTATTCGAAGCTACCGCAAAGAAAGAAACGTCTCGGACGAAAGAAAGAGACGCGTCTATAAAGGGAGAATGGTATATGCCCGGCGCTGTACTGTTCTTTTTTTTATCCGAGAGAGGGCGAGCGGGAAAGCCGTTTTCGGCGTCGCTTTTCGCGAAGATCGCATAGGCTTTCGCAATAGTTGACAAGCGACCCATTAGCTATATATAATTTATAAGCGAAGGAAGGGGGACAGAAAATGTTGCACGTAAAACCTGTGATCGACGATAGCTGCGAGGCGTTTCTTCTGGCGGAAGGGGTGGAGACCTCTTACGACGAAGGCGTGGATGTGGCGCTCTATGAAGAGGAGAAGATCATCGGCGCGGCGCACGTCTCGTTCCTGCCCGACGCAGCGCTTTTGGAGGGCGTATACGTGACGCCGTCGAGGCGCGGCTTGGGGCTCGGCGACTTCCTGACGAGGGCGACGATGGACGCATACACGCGTTCGCTGCCTCTCTTTCGGGTGGCGTATGTCGACGATTATTTTCTGAAATTCGGATTTACGGAAAAAGACGGCGGAATGGAGATCGCGAGCGAAGCGATCAGATTTCCGTCGCATTGCGGAGGACATAAATGAAGAGCGATATCGAGATAGCGAGAGAATGCGCCCTGCGCCCGATCGGGGAGATCGCGGCGAAACTCGGGCTGACGGAAGAGGACACAGAGCAATACGGCAAGTATAAGGCGAAGGTTTCGAGGAAGCCCGCCGCAGAGAAAGGCAAGCTCATCCTCGTCACGGCGATCAACCCCACCCCCCTCGGCGAAGGGAAGACTACGGTCTCCATCGGCTTGGCGGACGCTTTCACCTTGATGGGGAAGAGATGTGCCCTTGCCCTGCGCGAGCCTTCTTTGGGTCCCGTTTTCGGCATCAAAGGCGGCGCCACGGGCGGCGGATACAGCCAGGTCCTGCCGATGGAGGACATAAACCTCCATTTCACGGGCGACCTCCATGCGATCACCGCGGCGAATAACCTGCTTGCCGCCCTCATCGATAATCATATCAAGTTCGGCAATGAAAAGAGGATCAAAGTCATCTCTTTCCGTCGCGCGATGGACATGAACGAGCGCTCGCTCCGCAAGATCATCCTTTGCGCGAAAGGCGGCGCGGACGGCGAGCCCCATGAAGGCGGCTTCGATATCACCGCGGCGTCCGAAGTGATGACCACCCTCTGTCTCGCCGAGAACGTCACTGACCTTAAAAAGAGGCTTGCCTCCATCATCGTCGGCTATGACGAGGACGGAAACGCCGTGACCTGCGGAGACCTCGGCGCGGAGGAAGCGATGGCGATCCTTCTGAAAGACGCCATCAAGCCGAATCTCGTCCAGACCATCGGCGGCACCCCCGCTTTCATCCATGGCGGTCCCTTCGCGAATATCGCGCATGGCTGCAATAGCGTCATCGCCACGAAGACGGCGCTCTCCCTCTCGGACATCACGGTGACGGAAGCGGGCTTCGGCGCGGATCTCGGCGCGGAGAAATTCCTCGATATCAAGTGTCGCAAGGCGGGGCTGAAACCCGCCGCCGTGGTGCTCGTCGCCACTGTTCGCGCCTTGAAATACAATGGCGGCGTGGATAAATCCGCGCTGACGACGGAGGACATTCCCGCTCTCGAAAAAGGGATCGTGAACCTCGGCGCGCACGTGAAAAACCTCACGAAGGTCTTCGGCGTGCCCCTCGTCGTCTCCATCAATAAATTCTCTTCGGACACGGAGGGCGAGATCGCTTTCGTGAAAGAGTACTGCGAGAAACTCGGCGTAAAAGCCGTGATCAACGAATGTTTCTTGAAGGGCGGCGAAGGGGCGCTCGCGCTTGCGGACGAGGTCCTGAAAGCCGCGGAGAAAGACTATGCGCTTCATTATGCATATGAGCTCTCCGACCCCTTGAAGACCAAGATCGAAAAGGTGGCAAAGAGGATCTACGGCGCGGCGGCGGTTACCTTCTCCGAGACGGCGGAAGCAAAGCTGGCGGCGGCGGAGAAACAGGGCTTCGGCGGTTTTCCCGTCTGCATCGCGAAGACGCAATACTCCCTCTCGCCCGATCAAAAGGCGCTCGGCCGTCCCGTGGGATTCACCTTCCCCGTGACGGACGTGACGGTGCGCGGCGGCGCGGGCTTCGTCGTGGTGGAATGCGGCTCCGTGATGTTGATGCCGGGTCTCCCCAAAGAGCCCAACGCTTATAAAATGACGATATCCGAGGACGGCGTCATCGACGGCTTGTCCTGAGAAAAAGGAAAGAGGACTGATATGGAAAGCACGAATTTTATAGAAGAGATCATCGAGAAAGAGCTTGCGGAAGGGAAAGTGACGGGCGTCGTCACGCGTTTCCCGCCCGAGCCGAACGGATATTTGCATGTCGGACACGCGAAGAGCCTCGCCATCAATTTCGGGATGAAGAGGAAATATCACGGCGCGTGCAACTTGCGTTTCGACGATACGAACCCCACGAAAGAGGACGTCGAATACGTAAATTCCATCAAGGAAGATATCAAGTGGCTCGGCTTCGAATGGGATAAAGAGCTCTATGCGAGCGATTATTTCGATCAAATGTACGAATACGCCCTGAAACTCATCCGCGACGGAAAGGCTTATGTCTGCGATATGAGCGCGGAGGAGATCACGAAGAACCGCGGCACCCTCACCGAGCCGGGCGTGGAAAGCCCGTCGAGAAATCGCTCTGTGGAGGAGAATCTCAGACTCTTCGAGGGGATGAAAAACGGCGAATTCAAGGACGGCGAGAAGGTGCTCCGCGCCAAGATCGACATGGCGAGCCCGAATATCAATATGCGCGACCCCATCCTTTACAGGGTGCTCCGCGCCACCCATCATCGCACGGGCGACAAGTGGTGTATCTATCCGATGTATGACTTCGCGCATCCCATCAGCGACTGCATCGAGGGGATCACGCATAGCATCTGTACCCTCGAATTCGAGGATCATCGCCCCCTCTACGATTGGGTGAAATATAACTGCGGCTTTGGGGATAATCCCCGACAGATCGAGTTTGCGAGGCTGGGG
>CAMOUZ010000126.1 GCA_946626795.1 uncultured Clostridia bacterium | reverse complement strand
AGCGTGAAGCAAGACGACCAATTGAAGTCCACAATCGAGTGCCATTGCTTGCGCCAATCGGGCACGCGCGGTTGCTTGCCCTTGCGCTCGCAACGATAGGGAATGGTTTTATCCATCGGGTCGTAAAACTCAAAGATCGTTCCCGTTTTCTTATACCACTTCTTTACGGTGGCGAGGGTTTTCTCTCTGAGCTCTTCCGCGAGCTCGTTATAGCCATAGTCCATAAGACCGCGGATAATAAAGTAGTTCAGGTTCAGCCACACGCCGCCGCGCCACATATCGGTGGAGAAGGCGGGATGATCCTGCGAAATGGAGGCGAGCGGCACGGGGGTCCAGAGCTTGGTCTTGTCGGTCAGGAGCTCAACCATCCTCTTCGCCTGCTCCGCGGAGGGAATGCCGCAGAAGAGCGGGAAGAAACTGAGGGGGCTCAAGACGCGGGTCAGTTCGCCCGTAACCAGCTTATCGTAATAGGTGCCCGTCTCCTCGTCCCAGAGCTCGGCGTTGATCCGATCCTTGATCCTGTCCGCGACATCCTGCCATTTCTTCGCGCGCTCGGGTTCGCCGAGCTCGGCAAAGATCAGCGAGAGATAGTGGGCGTCGTGCACGGCGAAAGCGGAGAAGTCGATCGCGTCCATCTCGGAGTCAAAGTCAAAGCGCGGGCTGTTGTCAAGTCCCGATTCGCCACATCTGCAGTTCGGTTGATCCGGCTCGGTCAGCCATTCAAGCAGCCCGTTCCCGTTGTTGTCTCTGTGTTCCATATCCCAAATCAGATATTTTTCGAGGACATCCGTGAACTCCGCGAGGAAGGCGCGGTCGCCCGTCTTTTTATAGACGTTCCACACGCCCCAGGCGAGCACCTGCGGCTGCGTCACGTCCGAGCATTGATGCGGCTCCATCAGATGAGGGATGAATCCGTCGGAATGCGCTTGCGTAAGGACGGCGCGCAGGCAGTCCTTCGCCATCTCGGGATTATAGGTCACCATCGCGAGAGCGTGGAACACACTGTCCCACAGCCACATATGGCGGTGCGGCACGCGATTCGGCGTCGTCCAGCGGCAGGGGATGGTCCCCTGGGGCGATTGGACATTAACCTTATTCACCGAGAGCGCCTTGTAGTAAAGCTGCTCGTATCTGCGATCCTTGCATTTCGGCATATTCGCAAAATAAGCGTAACGCGCCGCTTTGAGAGCGTCGATATCCACCGTCCTCATCGCTTCGTTCGCGCCGGCGCGCGCTTCCTCGATGGAGAACGCGTGATGGATGACGATCTTATATCCGCGCTCGGTTTTCTCCGAGACGACGCAGATGCGGTCGAACTTCGTGGCGTAAACATCCAACCCCCAGGAGGTCGTGTGTTTCAACCCCTTCTCCCCCTTGAAAGTCGGGAGATCGGGAACATAGCCCACGAGGGTGTCTTCATCCGAGAACGTCAGAAAGAACTCGCCTTTCTCGGTTTCCGCGTCGATCATATCGCCCGTGATGGCACGGAAGCGAACCCTGCCCGTGAGGGGGAAGGACGCCTTCACCCATTCGCGCAGTTCAAATCGGATCTCTCCTTTCTTCCACCTGAGCGTTGCTATGAAATCGTGGTAATAACGCGTCACGCCATCGAAACCGGAAAAGCCGAACAATTGTCCGTATCCCCATATATTATTCAGTTTCATTTTAGCTTAGCCTCCGATTAAAGCCGCCGCTTCGCGGTCGGCGATCAAAATACAGTCTTTATGTTGTTGCAAGATACTTGCGGGCAGGTCTTCGGTAACTTTGCCCTTAACAAGCCCGTAAACGGCATCCGCTTTGCTCGCGCCGCAGGCAAGAATCAGTACCTTCTTTGCGTCCGTTATGTTCTTTATACCCATAGTAAAAGCCCGGCGAGGCACTTCGTTTTTGTCTTTGAAAAAGCGCGCGTTCATTTCGATCGTGTTCTCGGTGAGCGCCACGACGTGCGTTTCCGAATCAAAAGGCGTGCCCGGCTCGTTGAAGGCGATATGTCCGTTTGCGCCGATGCCGAGAAGCTGTATATCCCGCGGGAAACGGGCAAGCAAAGCGTTATAGCGCAGGCATTCTTCCTCCGCATTGGGCGCAAGGCCGTTTTCAATATAGGTGTTTGCGAGGTCAATGTCGATACTGTCAAAAAGATTTTTTCGCATAAAGTATCGGTAGCTTTGCTCGTTTTCGGGAGAAAGGCCGACATATTCGTCCAAATTGATCGCGCGCATGCCGCGATAGCTCGTGCCGTTTTGCAAGTGGTCTTCAATCATCTTTCGATATAGTCCCAGCGGGGTAGATCCCGTTGCCAGCCCAAGAACCGCCTCTCGGGTGGCAAGCACCCCTTTCATGATCTCAAACGCTTTTTCGCTGAGTTCCTCGTAATCTTTCGTGATGATGATCTTCATTTTTTATTTCCGCCTTCCTCTTGGAATAAATTCGTCCTTGCATAGTCCATATCCTTTAATCCTCCGCTTTCTCACGGCAGAAAGGGCTTATGCGGTGATATTATATCACAAGAAAAAACGGGAAGACAAACACTTGCGATTCATTCGGTAAACAAATCCGGAAGCGGATAATCTTGCGTGCCTGAAATCGCCGCTTTCGTCTCGTCATAAGCATACAAACAAATTTATCACGCGAAAGCGTGCATATCGTCAACTCGCAGAGTTGTATATCATCGGCACAAAGTGCCGGATATCATCAAACCGAAAGCGGATAAAGGTATTTATGCACGGCAGAGCCGCGATGATATACAGGCGTGAACGCCTGATGATATACAAAGGCGTTCCGCCTTTGATGATATGCCAAACCTCACTCCGCTTCGGTTTGGATAAAAAAATCTCGCCGACAAATATCGACGAGATTTTTTTTGGTGGAACCAATAGGGCTCGAACCTATGACCCTATGCTTGTAAGGCATATGCTCTACCAGCTGAGCTATGATTCCGAAATCCTTTTGTATTTTAGCATATACGGCTATCGAAGTCAATCAAATCTTGCTTATTCCAAGCATAGGATAAAATCAAAGCTTTTTAATATCCTTATGAAAAAAGCAAGAAAACAGTTGAAATCTTTTTTGAATGGTGATACAATCTTAATGTTCGCATCTTCTGCGCAAACGCATGGGCTTCGCCATATGCGCGCAGCGCGCTCCCAAACCATTGGGGATGTGTGAATCAACAAGCAACTTAATACTTCGTTAATCTATCTGGGTGTGGCGCAGTTTGGTAGCGCGCTTGAATGGGGTTCAAGAGGCCGGA
>CAMOUZ010000125.1 GCA_946626795.1 uncultured Clostridia bacterium | reverse complement strand
TCAAAAGCGCCACTTTGGTGATATAGGCAGGGGTGATTTTTTTTCCCACCTTGCGAAAGGTTTCTTTGATGTCCATAGTCTTTCCTCCCGATAAAAAAAGCCTCGAATGCGATTCGGGGCGTAACGGCAAAGGAAATATCCTGTAACACATTTTTCTTCATCCGGACTATACCGTCGGTGCAGGAACTTCCCCTGCTCAACCCTTGCGGGCTCGTGGACTATACCACCGGTGGGGAATCTCACCCCGCCCTAAAATGCATCTACCAATACTATATCTCTTCGCGTCCCGGGATGTCAAGGAAAGAAAGGGGGATTTCTCGCCCCTTCGGCGGAATTTCGTTGCTTCTTTCCTCGCTTTTCTGTATAATCAAAGTATGGAACGGATCTCGAAAAGCGTAGAAGAGACGCTGGCGATCGCAGAGGCTTTCGCTTCGCGGCTCAAAGGCGGCGACATCGTCCTTTTGCATGGGGACCTCGGCGCGGGGAAGACCACCTTTACGAAGGGGATCGCCCGTGCTCTCGGCGTGGAGGAGGTGGTGACATCGCCCACGTTCACTATCGTGAAAGAGTACGAGGGGAGAGATCTTCGCCTTTATCATATGGATATGTATCGTCTCGACGGGGATATCACGGAGCTCGGCATCGAGGATTATCTCGGCAGGAAAGACGGCGTCTCCGTCATCGAGTGGTGTGCGCTCGATACGCTCTATGGGAAAGTATATAACGTGTATCTTGCTTATGAAGGCACGGCGAGACGCATTGTGATCGAGGAATGATATGAAAGGTTTGATCGTGGATACGTCGATAAACGAAGCTTACGCGGCGGCGTTTGACGGGGAGAGATCCTCCGTCGTGTTTCTCTCTTCGGGCGTTTCGACGGCGTCCGCCATTCAGCCTGCGACGGAAAAGGCGCTCTCGGATCTCGGCTTGCGGAAAGAGGAGCTGGACGGCGTTTCGGCGGTCGTCGGCCCCGGCTCATTCACGGGGATTCGTATCGGCGTGAGCTTTATCAATGCTTTTGCTTTCGCGCTCGGCATTCCGCGTTTTCGCTTCACCGCCTTCGACCTTTTGCAGGAAGCATCGCCGAATGCTCCCGCCTATGCGGTGGACGCGGGGCATCAAAGCGCTTATGCGAGAGTGGCTGCTCCTGACGGCGTTTTCACGGATACGAATCTCGCTCTGTCCGATCTTCCCGAGGGGACGGTATTTCGGAATTGCGTCGCGGAGCGCTTGCCCCAAGCGGCGCTTGCTCTTCTTTCCCGCGCGATCGATCAGCATGTTTACGCCCTCTGCGCCCCCTCGTATCTCACCGATCTGCTTCGCCCGTATTATATGCGCAAGTCGCAGGCGGAGCGCATGAAGGAGCAGGGCAATGTCTGAGCTTTTCGTCAGGGAAGCTTCTTTGGCGGACGCCGCCCTCATTGCGGAGATCGAGGCGCTTTCTTTCAAGACGCCCTGGTCTTACGACATGGTCCTTTCCGAGATGAAGGAAGCTTATTCGCATTTTTACGTCGCCGTTTCGGGCGATCAAGTCATCGGTTATTACGGTTTTTTACACATTTCAGACGAACTGCATATATTGAATGTGGCAGTTCATCCCGAGTTTCGGGAGAGAGGCGTGGGGAGTCTCCTCATGTCGGACTTGACGGAGAGAGCACTTGCGCTTTCCGCGCGGGCTTTGACCCTCGAAGTCCGAGAGAGTAATCTCGCTGCGATACGCCTCTATGAGCGCGCCGGATTCGTCCTTGCGGGGACGAGACCGCATTACTATATGGATAAAGAAAACGCGCTCATTTATTGGAAAGAGCTATAAGGAGGCTGTTATCGTTTTTTCGCAGTACGGGAAGGGCAGGCACCTTGTCTTTTTGCATGGTTGGGGCGGCTCCGCAGACTCTTTTCGCGCCCTCGCGGATCGCCTTTCGGGGGAATACACCGTCACGCTTTTGGATATGTACGGCTTCGGGGCGACGCCGCATCCGGAGTATCCTATCACTCTTGCGGACTATGCCCGCGGGGTCAAGACTCGTCTCTCCGAGCTCGGGGTGGAGGACGCCGTCCTCATCGGGCATTCTTTCGGCGGGCGCGTGGCGATGCGTCTTGCGGCGGAGGAGAGCTTTGTGCGCGCCCTCGTCCTCATCGACAGCGCAGGTATTCCGCCCCGTCGTGGCTTGAAATACGCTCTCCGCGTGCTTTCGTATAAGATCGGGAAAGCCTTCGGTCATCCGCCGAAACGGGCAGGGAGCGCGGATTATGCCGCCTTGCGCGGCGCGATGCGAAAGACTTTTGTGAACGTCGTGAATACGTCCAGCGTGCCCGATGCGAAAAAAGTGCTCGTGCCCACCC
This sequence comes from uncultured Clostridia bacterium, assembly GCA_946626795.1. Taxonomy (GTDB): domain Bacteria; phylum Bacillota; class Clostridia; order Christensenellales; family CAG-1252; genus CAG-1252. The sequence goes on along the minus strand of CAMOUZ010000125.1, from coordinate 919 downwards.
TCCTTTTCTGGGGAAGCGAGGATAAAGACACCCCTTTTTATATGTGTAAGCGCCTAAGACGTCTCATTCAAAATAGCGAGATCGTCTTAGCGAAGGGCGCGGGACATTTCTCTTATCTTGAAAGGCCGGAATATGCGTATCGCGTGATCCGCGCCTTCTGCGAGGCGGTATGATCGGTGCGCTTCTTCTCTCGGTGGGGATAGGATATTTTTACGTTCTGCCTTTCGCTTCGCTTTTGCAGGGCGGCGGCTATCGGCTTTCCGCTTATTTTCGGCGCGGATGGAAGTATATCGCGCTCTCCGCGGGATATTTCCTCTTCTTGCTCGGCCCGCTCCTGGCGGCGGCGCTATGTTTGCCCCCTCTTGCAAAGTACGTAATTTTTTTCTTTGCTTATGTCGTGGTGGGGACAGCGCTCTTTTTTACGGCGCATATGATGCGGGTGCGCGTCACTTTTACGAATCGTCTCGGGCGCCTCCTCTTGCTTTGCGCGGGGCTTTCCTTCTGTCTTTTTCTTCCTCTTCGTTATCTTTCTCTTGAAATCCTTTGGGCGGCTGCTCCTTCTCTTTCTCCCTTGATTCTCTGCCTTTCCGCTTTGATCCTTGCGCCTTTCGAGAAAAGAAACAACGCGAAATACATTCGCCGCGCCTCGGAAAAGCTCGGGAAAGTCCCCCTTGTCATCGGGATCACGGGGAGCTACGGCAAAACGGGGGTGAAAGGGTATCTCGATAAGCTCCTCTCTTTGAAATATCGCTGCATGGCGACGCCCGCGAATTACAATACGCCGCTCGGGATCGCGAAAAGCGCGGAAGATATGAGCGCCGACACCGAGATCTTTCTCGCGGAAATGGGTGCGAGAAGGCGGGGCGACATCCGCGAACTCGTGGAGATGACGCGTCCTTCGCTCGGGATCATCACGGGG
>CAMOUZ010000124.1 GCA_946626795.1 uncultured Clostridia bacterium | reverse complement strand
GCGGGGGTCGCCTCATAGTACTTGTTCGCGGTCTCGCGGTTCTGGAAGTAGATGTCCGCGTTCTGCGCCGTGCCGCGCTGGATCGGGTGCTCGGGGTTAAGAGCGCGAGCGCGGAAGTCCTCGATGTCCTTCATATCGACGAGGGTCTTCATCTCATCGTACTCGATCATATCGATCTTGGACACTTCGTGCGAAGTACGGAAACCGTCGAAGAAGTGGAGGAAAGGCACCTTCGCTTTCAAAGTAGACAGATGCGCCACCAGCGCGAGATCCATAACTTCCTGCACCGAGTTGGACGCGAGCATCGCAAACCCGGTCTGACGACACGCCATCACGTCGGCGTGATCACCGAAGATATTGAGAGCGTGCGCCGCGAGGGCACGAGCGCTGACGTGGAAGACGGTGGGGAGCAACTCACCCGCGATCTTGTACATATTCGGGATCATCAGGAGCAAGCCCTGGCTCGCCGTGTAGGTCGTCGTCAGAGCGCCCGCGACGAGGGAGCCGTGCACCGCGCCCGCAGCGCCGCCTTCGGACTGCATCTCCGCGAGGCGGAGCTTCTGCCCGAACATATTGACGCGGCCCTGAGCGGACCATTCGTCGGCGACTTCCGCCATCGGGGACGACGGCGTGATCGGGTAGATCGCCGCGACTTCCGAGAAAGCGTAAGCCACGTGGCTCGCAGCGGTGTTACCATCAACAGTTTGTTTGAAACTCATAAAGTACCTCCTTTTATGGGTAAAGTAAAAAGAAATTAAAATCATTATAAGACGCGCGTGGGCGGTTGTCAAATCGTTATGCGAACAAAAAGCGTTTTTTATTTAGAAAACGAAGCGGCGAAACGAATGCCGTCGAGCGAGAACGGATGGCTCACAGAATGAAAAACGCCGTGACCACGAACAGTTCGTCCAAACGGGCAAAGGATGCGTCTCCGCCGTACTTCTCGGCAACGCTCTTGATGCTCTTTGTGCCAAAGCCGTGATAGCCGTCGTCGACCTTGGTCGTTTGGGGCAGTCCGTTTTGGCGAAATCGCAACGGCGCATCACAATAATTCTCCACGCGGATGGTGAAAATCTTACCTTGTTCATAGGAAGAAATACGGATGAAGCGCTTTTCCTCGTCCACGCCGGAGAGATACTCGATCGCGTTGTCGATGGCGTTCCCGAAAAAGGAATTGATATCCCCCACGGACATAAAGCCGAGCGCAGCGCCGTCAAGCATCACGGTCAGCTGTATTTTGTGAGCATTGCAAAGCAAAGATTTTTGAGTCAAAAGGGTATCCAGCGCATCGTTCCCCGTTCTGACCTGCGCGTCAAAGATCGAAATGGCTTTTTGGGTCTCTTCGATAAATTCCGGATCGAGATTTCGCCCTTCCAAAAGCGTACGCAGTTGATGCTTCATATCGTGGCACTTCAAATTGATGAGTTCCATATTCCGCTCTTGCATTTCGACTTTTTCTCTGTAACCCTCGTAAAAGAACCGCTCCGATTCTTTCTCTTGCGACGTATGCGCCCAAACGAGGATAAATCGCATCATCACGACGATCGTCACGTCCCATATCGCCATAAGTCCGTAAAAGACGTATTGGACGGCATTTTCCGTCGCGCCGTTAAAGAGCGGATTAAAGACGTTGGATCCCTGTATGCCCGCCATGACGTAGGTGGAAATGACGAAAATCCCGAGGATCGACCTGCCGATCTTTTTTTCAAAAGATTTGCTCATTTCGGCGAAGGGCTTGGCGCAAGTAAAGTAAGCGACCGCAAAAACCGTGATGTACGTGGCGTAAAAAAGCAAGAAACTCAACCAGTCGTATCCACTGTACATCGTAAAAAATATGCTGTCGATCCGCAATGCGGCAATAGTCGCTCCGTACAGGTTGATGGAGAGACAATTCAACGCGTTCCCCATAATGGTCGCATACAATATCAAGGAAGTTTTTTCGTCAAAGCAGATCCAAAGAGCGGTTGTGCTCATTGCGATGGAGATGGCATAAGACAAAATGCGGATCCATTCGATATTAGCCAAAGTCAGACCCATTCCGTTTACAAAAGCAAAATGAAGCGAAAAGGAAAGGGCAACCGAGATGCCTCCGATCGCGAGCAAGCAAAGTATCAGACGCAGGAGAAAGCGACTCCTCCTTTTGAAGGAATAAGAAAACAGACCCGAAAAAATAACGAGGGTAAGCGCCGTAGTCAAAAATTGGGCAAGCAACATATCCAGCAATTGTCTGTCCATACTATCTCCTCGTGCTCATATAGTTGAGCAATCTCTGCATGAACGCCGCCTTTTTCCCACGCGATAATGGGAGGGATGTGTCCGCGACGTACACTTCGCCATCCGCGATTTTCTTTACCTGTGCAAGATTTACGAGATAACCGCTGTTGCACCGAGCGAATCTGTCTTGGGGCAGACGCCTCTCCTCTTCGCCGAGCGAGCCGAAAAAGCGGATCTCCCCGTTCACCGTATGATAGATCACGTAATGATTTGACGTTTCGATAAAATATATATCATTGACATTGATGTTGAACGTGCCTTCGGCGCCGGAAAGCGTCAGCTGTTCTTGCTTTTTCATCGAACGACGAGAGACCCGCTCCATCATCGTGGCGAAAGCCGTATAGCCGACCGGCTTCACCAAAAAGTCCATCGCCTCCACCTCATAGCCTTTGAGCGCATATTGTTTGAGATCGGTGATGAAGACGAGAGGAACGTACGGATCGACCCGCCGTAAACGAGCCGCCGCCTCCATCCCGTTCATCAGCGGCATCTCGATATCCATAAAGACGACGTCGTAGATCGGCTTATAGTTTTCAATGAAAAACAACCCGTTCTCGAAAACGGTGTATTGACAATCGACGCCCTTTTCCTCTTTCAAACGGAGGATATGCTTTCTCAGAATGTCGACGGCTTCTTTTTTGTCTTCCGCAATGGCGATCTCGAGCATTTTGGTCTCCTCTTTGACGTTGATCTCAGTATATCCCAAGTCGACGATAAAGTCAATCCGGCGAAGACAAATGCGGATCTGCAGCGTTTCAAGAGTGCAAATCAAGTAAAAAAACCGACTGATCGCGAGGTTAAACTTCTCTTTCTTTCTCCATATTCGTATAGTAAAGGCACGATCGCGACCGAACAACGTCGCACAAGAGGTAAGGAAATGAGAATTGCAATCGTTTGCGATATTTACGGAAAAGAAAACAACGGCACTGCCGTCGTCACCTACAATTTGATCCGCTTTCTGCAAGGGCAAGGACACGACGTCCGCATCCTTTGCGCCGATCAAGCAAGCAAGGGAAAACCGAATC
>CAMOUZ010000123.1 GCA_946626795.1 uncultured Clostridia bacterium | reverse complement strand
GGTGTCCTCGATGAAATCGCCGAGGTGGCTGTCCTCCTCCTCGCCGATCGGGGTTTCGAGCGAAACGGGGTCTTGCGCCGTGCGCTGGATCTCGCGGATCCTATCCACGCTCACGCCCATTTCCGCCGCGATCTCCTCCACCGTCGGGTCACGCCCGAGCTGCTGGGTGAGCGTCCTCGTGACGCGCGCGGTCTTATTGATGGTCTCCACCATATGCACGGGGAGACGGATGGTGCGCGCCTGATCCGCGATGGCGCGGGTGATCGCCTGACGGATCCACCAGGTCGCATAAGTGCTGAACTTAAAGCCCTTGGTATAATCGAATTTTTCCACGGCTTTCAGAAGACCTTGATTGCCCTCCTGAATGAGGTCGAGGAAAGCCATTCCGCGCGATGTATAACGCTTGGCGATGCTGACTACGAGGCGAAGATTCGCCTCGGCAAGTCTCTTTTTCGCGCTTTCATCCCCTTCCATCATCGATCTTGCGAGCTCTTTCTCCTCCTCCACGCTGAGCAAAGGATAGCTGCCGATATCGCGGAGATAGAGCTTCACGGCGTCATCCACGCTGACATCGGAGAGCATCTTATTGATCGCGTCGGGCTTGGCTTCGTCCTCCACTTCGGAAGACGTGATCTTGATACCTGCTTTTTCGATCTCGGAATAAACGTATTCGATATCCTCCGAGGTGATATCGAGCTTCTGCAAACGCACCGCGAGATCTTCCTCGGGAACGCTTCCTTTCTGCTTACAGCTCTCGATGACTTTGTCTATGAGCGCTTTGAGCATGGCTTCTTTCTCATTATTTGCTTCCATACGACCTCCTGTATTTCGCCTCTTCTTCGGCTATTTCTCGCATAACCGCCGATCTTTCCTCATCCGAAGCACTGAGCTTATATCTCTCATTCAATTCCGCAATGCGACCTCTCGAATACTCTTTTTTCAAAAGAGCGAGACAGTCCTTATATGCGGCTTCTTCCATGCCCTCGTACCTCTTCACGTCAAGATTGACGATCTTATCCGCTTCTTCTTCCTCTATCACGTGATAGAGCGTGCCTATATCCACGGGCGCACCCGTAAACGCGCATTCATTCATATAATCCGCCGCCTTACGCAAGGCTTCCGTCGGCATCAAGTCGGCGTAATTCTCCCATTTTTCCAGCCCGAGCAGGCATTGGCGAAGGACGAAACGCGCGGCGAGCACATTCGCATCCAAGGCTTCCACGCCGCCGAGGCGCACGACTTCTCCCGTCTCCTTCTCCATCCGTAGACCTTTCACCTCGCTTTTCACGACGCTTTTCGCGATGCCCGTCGTCTTGCTGACATATTCTTCATAGATCTCGCGCTCCATTTCGCTGTCGAGCTCGATGATGACGGCGGCGGCTTCCTTCGCGTAAGACGCTCTGCCGAAGGGAGTGGTCAAATCGTGCTTCTCTTTGAGCCGGAGGAGCTTGTACTCCGTGAGCTCCACCGCGGCGTCTTTATATTTCAAGAACTCGCCGACGCCCGCGCGCTTGATGATCTCATCGGGATCTTCCCCGTTCGGCAGGGAGATGACACGCACTTTCAGCCCGTGGCTTTTCAAAATCTCCAAGCCGCGAAGGGTGGCGTTCTGTCCGGCGGCGTCACCGTCATAGCAGATATAGATATCCTCGACATAGCGACGCGCGAGCTTCGCCTGCTCCTCCGTAAGCGAAGTGCCCATGCTCGCCACGACGTTCTTCACGCCCGCCTGCACGAGCGCAAGCGTATCCATATAGCCTTCCACCATGATGAGGTCGGCGACGCGCTCCTTATAACGGAGCGCGCGGATGTAATTCAGCCCGTATAACGTCCGATTCTTCACGAAAAGAAGGGTGTTATCGGTGTTTTTATATTTCGCGAAATCGGTCTTGCCGAGGACGCGCCCGCCGAAAGCGATGACGTTTCGGAAGGTGTCGATGATGGGGAAAACGAGGCGATTTGCCATCGCGTCGAAGAATTTCCCTTCTCGCTCTTGGATCACGCCCGCCTTCAACATCTCCTCTCTCTTATAGCCGAGCGCGGAGAGTTCCGTGATGATCTCGGTGTATCCATTGGAATAGCCGAGCCCGAATTTCGTAACCATCGCGGGGGTGATGCCGCGCTTCTCGATATAGGCGCGAGCTTCGGCGGCGCATGGCTTAGAAAGATTCGCGTGATAAATGCGCGCGGCGTCCCGCATCAGGGCGGTGAGTCGCTCTTTGAGCTCCTTGAAATCCCCGTTATTCCCCGAGATGTGCTTCGGGACCTCGATATGCGCTCTGTCCGCAAGGAGCTTCACGGCTTCCATAAAGGTCATTCCCTCCGCTTCCATCACGAAAGAGATCACGTCTCCGCCCTTTCCGCAACCGAAACACTTAAAGAAGCCTTGCTCGCGATTTACCGAAAAAGACGGCGTCTTCTCGTGATGAAAGGGACAGTTTCCCCAATAATTCCCGCCTTTCTTGGCAAGGGAGGGCACGTAAGAAGCGATGACGTCCACGATGTCGAGGCGTCCTTTAAGCTCTTCGATGAAATTTCCGTCCATTCCCTTGATCTGCATCAACTTCTCCAATCATTCGGGATAAAGAGCCGCTCATACGTCGCCACGGCATAACGATCCGTCATGCTCGCGAGGTAATCGCAGACCGAGACGGCTTTTCCGTCCTCTTCCGACATGCGATGATAAGGCTCGGGCACCTCGTCGAAACGCTCGTAATAATAATCGTACAAGGTTTCGAGGAGCTTTTTCGCCTTGGCTTCCTCCCCCTTCGCGGAATGATAAGCATATACGTTCTCATTCATAAAGGCATAGAGCTTATTCAGCGCGTCCCATATCTCCGGAGAGAGCGAGACGACGGGCTTGCCATAGCTGTAATTCACCATGTCCAAGACGAGAGTACTCACGCGGGCGCTCTTGGTATAACCCAAGACCTCCACCGTATCCTTCGGAATCATATCCTCCGTGATCACGCCCGCCATCACGGCGTCGTCGATGTCGTGATTGATATACGCGATGCGGTCGGAATAACTCACCACCTTCCCTTCGAGGGTGGCGGGATGCAAGGAGAGCTTATGATTCTCGATGCCGTCGCGGACTTCCCATGTGAGGTTCAGCCCTTTTCCGTCGTTTTCCAATTTCTCCACCACACGGCGACTCTGCTCATTATGGCGGAAGGGTCTGCCGAGAATCTTCGTGAAGACGCTCTCGCCCGCATGACCGAAAGGCGTATGTCCGACGTCATGACCGAGCGCGATGGCTTCGGTGAGATCAGGATTTAAGCATAAGCCTGTCGCGATGGTGCGCGCGATCTGCGTGACTTCAAGGGTATGGGTGAGGCGGG
>CAMOUZ010000122.1 GCA_946626795.1 uncultured Clostridia bacterium | reverse complement strand
AGGAAAACATTCGGTTCGCGCACGATCGCGCGTCCGAGCGCCACTCTCTGCCTCTGTCCGCCGCTGAGCGCCTTGGGCTTACGCGCAAGAAGATCCGTGATGCCGAGGATCTCCGCCGCGCGCGTCACTCTCGTCTGGATCTCGGCTGGGTCCACCTTGCGGAGCTTTAATCCGAACGCCATATTCTGGAAGACCGTCATATGCGGATAAAGCGCATAGTTTTGGAACACCATCGCGATGTTTCTGTCCTTGGGCTCGACGTCATTCATTTTGGCGCCGCCGATATAGAGGCTACCCGATGTGATCTCCTCCAAGCCCGCGATCATGCGGAGCGTCGTACTCTTGCCGCAACCGGAAGGACCGACGAACACCACGAACTCTTTGTCCGCGATTTTCAGATTAAAATCCGAAACCGCGCGCACGCCGCCTTCATACACCTTATACACGTTTTCGAGCAATAGATCAGCCATTGTCTTTCTCCTTTTCTTTCATTAGACCTTTATTTATATAGTCGATATAATATATCGAATTTATATACTTATCAAACTGTCTGTGACTGTATAACGTCACGACGAGCACAGTCACGGCGTCGAACCACACTGCCCATACCGCCGCGAGGGCGATGATGGCATATCGGCTGAGGAAGGTCAGCACGAGGGGGACGACCATCGAGACGACGAAATACAGCGCCGCCCAAGGGAAGCCCGCAAGCGCGAAGGAGAAGCCGTTTTTGAAGCTGCTCCTCAGCGGAAGCGCATAGTAATGATCCACCGCGAGCGTGCTTTCGCACATCGCGAAGATGATGAGGAAGAAGAGCGCCGCCGCGCCGAACCCCACGCCGCGCATCACCGGCTCCGCATTCAGGGAGACGACGAAGACCGAGGCGACCTGCCAGAGACATTGTGCCGCGCCTAGCACACACCCGACGACGAAGCCTCTCCCCGCGCCCTTTTTCAGAAACTCGAAGAAAAGCCCTTTGATATCCCCCGACTCATTATGCACGCGCTTCTTCATCACGCCGAACACAGCGTATCGCCCGATATAACGGACGCCGAAGAGCGGGATCTCCGCCAGCCCCGCATAAAGGCAGAGGGAGAAGACTTTCGCCGAAGTGATCTCCGATATCCCGCCGAGGAGGATGAACTCCGCGAGAAAGCCCAAGGCAAGCGGCAGGGAGAAGAGGAAAGCGAAAACGCTGAGCTCCGCCAAGAGATAAAAGTCGTCCTTCAAGACCGTCTTGAAAAGCTCTTTTCTCGTGCGCGGCAACGTCGCGTCATCTTCTCTGACTTTCAGCGCCTTATACCTGAACATACCCCACCAACCATTTCTCGAACGCAAAGGCATGATCGGTCAAGACCCCCGCATTCACCGACGACCCCGGGATGAGGACGACATAGCGTTCCTCTCCGAAATCGAAATACGCGCCGAGCGCTTCTTTCGCGGCGGACGGCAGATACACGCCATACGCCACGCCCTCTTGATAAAACATCTCTCCGCAAGGCTCTTGTTCGAGATAAGAATCCTTGCAATACGTCCCTTCCGCGACGCTTTCCGGAAGGATGACGACGTCCGACCCATTGAAGGCGACAAGCTCGTACTTATGCGCGAAGGTATTCGCCGAGGGGTCCGCCGAAGCGATCTCCACCTTGCGAAGCGTCTCGAAGGCTTTCGCCGCCACCTTCTCGAAGGAACGATCTTTCACCGTCCCCGCAAAGAAGACTTCGATCTTCTCATAGGACTTAGGCGCGTGAAACAGCCCGAACGCCATCGACCAAAGCGCGACGGAGAGCACGGCGACAATGAGATATTTCAGCCACTCCTCGCGGAGCGAAGCCTTAAAGCGCGCGCTCATCTCTGACCTCGTACATCGTCAGGACGCCCGCCCTCGTTTCGAGGAGGTATTCCACCCCCGAAGAGAGAGAAAGCTCCTTTTTAAAAGAACAGATCTTACGCTCATCCCCGCGAATGCGGAAGATCAGCGCCTCGAAGACCACGCCTTCCTTCGTAACGTTTCCTTCAGAACGAAGATAAACGCCGTACTCCTTGACGGGGAGCGCCGAAAGCACCCGCTCCAAGTACTTTTCGTATTTCCTGAGGTCGAAATATCGAACCGTGAAGAAATACACCGAATAAAAGCCGAAGCCCATCGTCAGAAGCACGTTTCCCACGAGATACGGAGCGTAATCGTGCTTCGAGAAGAAGAATAAGAGCAAAACCGCCGCGAGGAACGCCGCCGCAAGGGCGAGATAGATCGCGAAGAGCTTCTTTCTCCGAGAAGAAGCCGCAGAAAGCTCTTTTTCCTCCACTACTTGCATACCTTGTCGAGCGCCTCCCTGAGCCTCACGGCAAGGATCTTATAGCCGTTCGGACCGAAATGGAGCTTATCGTCGAGATAATGATCGAAGATGTACTCCCCTTTTTCGTCCTTGCAGATATCCGCCGTCTCGATATAAGTGAGATAGGGCAATTTCGTCGCTATCTCCTTCTGCCATGCATTGAGCTCTTTCACGAAATCCTTATACTCGTCGCGCGCAAAGCTGGTCTTCGTGGCGATGGTGATGATCTTCACGCCCGGGAAATCCGCGCGGAAACGCTCCCACGTGGCGAGGAAAAGCTCCTTGCTCTCCTCCACCGTATAAGAACAGACGGGCTCATTATCGCCGTAATACCAGACGACGACCTCGGGGGCAAAAGGCTTCGCCACCCGCTCGTAATGAAAGAGCGCCTCGTCCGACGTGGAGCCGCCGAAGCCCGCGTTGATGGCTTTATACGCCTTAAACTCCTCCTCGATCGTCTTCCAGATACCGAAAGTGCTGCTTCCATAGAAAAGCACCTTACATTCTTTTCCCTGCTTGGCTATGATGCTCTGCAATTCCGGCTCATAGCGATACATATCGATCTTATGTTCTATCATTTTGCGTAACGCTCCTTATCCGCTGCGATCACAGCTTTTTTGACTTCCGCGCCCCAAAGGACATATCCCGCGACGGACATATGCAAGCCGTCATTGCGGAAATATGCGTTGGAGTAACTGAGTTTTCCGTTCACGGCGTATTTCGCATCCTTTTCGAGGCAAGTGCCGGCGTCGATGATGCGGAGATATTCATTTCCACTCTGCCCCGCATAAGCGATGATAGCATTATTCGTGGCGTCGATCGCCGCGGAATGATCGCGAATCTTCGCTTCGCTGGACGCGCTGTAATAGCCCGGCACGTGATTGATCAAAATGAAATGCACGAGAGTATCGGGAAGCGCCGTATGGATCACGGTGAAAAGACGTTTGAGGTCCTGCGTCGTGGTCTCCGCGGACTTATAACGATTGATAATGTCATTGATACCGACATAAAG
>CAMOUZ010000121.1 GCA_946626795.1 uncultured Clostridia bacterium | reverse complement strand
GAGGAAGGAACGGTGCATATCGGCGCGTCCGACACCATCACGAAGTATTTCATCCTTCCTCGCCTCGAAACTTTCAAGAAGAAATTTCCCAAGATCACGATCAAGATCACGAACCGCACGACGGATGAGATCATCGCGCTTTTGAAGGCGGGCAAGGTGGATCTCGGCTTCATCAATCTCACCGCGGAAAGGAATGTCTCGGGCGTGGAGCTCACGGCTTGCGCGGAGATCGGAGAATGCTTTGTGGCGAATCGTGACTTCATGAGCCGCGTCTCTCGGCCGCTCACCGCAAAAGAGCTGACGGAGCTTCCGCTCATTCTCTTGGAGGAGAAGTCCTCCACTCGTCGCACCGTTGAAAAATGCTTGAATGAGCAGGGCGGGATGACCACGCCCGCTTTCGAGCTTTGCAGCGTGGATCTCATTGCGGACTGTGTGAAGGCGGGGCTCGGCGTCGGTTGCGTCACCAAAGAGTATTTCGAGAAAGAGCTCGCCGCAGGGGAGTTTGCGGAAGTCCCGCTGACCTTCCGTCTTCCGCGCAGGAGCATCGCGATGGCGACGCTTGCGGGGATGCCTTCCTCCTTCGCCACGGCGAAATTACAAGACCATTTCAGAAAAAACACTACGTCTGTCGTAGATAAAAAATAAGGAAGTTTGCATTATGGATTCAGTCACTTTACGCAGTCTTTACCTCAATTTCTTCAAGGACAGAGGCCACGCCGTTATTCAAGGCGCGTCTTTGATCCCGGAGAATGATCCTACCGTCCTTTTTACCACTGCGGGCATGCACCCCCTCGTTCCGTATCTCTGCGGCGAGAAGCATCCGCAGGGCACCCGTCTCACCGACGTGCAGAAATGCGTCCGTACGGGCGATATCGACGAGGTGGGCGATAATACCCATTGCACCTTCTTCGAGATGCTCGGGAATTGGTCTCTCGGCGATTATTTCAAGAAGGAAGCCATCTCTTGGAGCTATGAGTTCCTGACCGAGGTCTTGAAGATCGATCCGAATCGTCTTGCCGTCTCCGTCTTCGGCGGGGATGAGACCGCGCCGCGCGACGAGGAAGCCGCCTCCATTTGGAAGAAATGCGGCATTGCGGCAGATAGAATTTTCTATCTCCCCAAAAAGAACAATTGGTGGGGTCCCGCGGGACAGACGGGTCCTTGCGGCACGGATACCGAGATGTTTATCGACACCGGCAAGCCCAAGTGCTCGGACGAATGTTCGCCCGCTTGCGATTGCGGAAAATATATCGAGATCTGGAACGACGTCTTTATGCAGTACAATAAGCAGGCGGACGGCAGCTTCGCGCCCCTCGCGCAGAAGAACGTGGATACGGGCATGGGCTTAGAGCGCACGCTCTGCATCTTGAACGGATATAAGTCCGTCTATGAGACCGATCTTTTCCGTAACGCCATCGTGAAGCTCGAAGAACTTTCCTCGAAGAAATACGGCGAGACGGAAGAGACCACCAAGGCGATGCGCATCATCGCGGATCATATCCGCACGTCGACGATGCTTCTCGGCGATCAAAAGGGCGTCACCCCCTCGAATGTGGACCAGGGCTACGTCCTGCGCCGTTTGATCCGTCGCTCCGTGCGTTTCGGCAGGCTCATCGAGCTCCCCGAAGGCGCGCTCTCCGAAGTGGCGAAGGTCTATATCGAGCAGTATAAGGACATCTATCCCGAGATCAACGAGAATGCGGAGAAGATCATCACCGAACTCGAAAAGGAAGTGGCGCGTTTCTCCTCCGTCCTTCAACAGGGTCTCAAAGAGTTTGAAAAAGTCATCAGCTATCTCCCCGTGAAGAGGCTTTCGGGCAAGACGGCTTTCAAGCTCTACGACACCTATGGCTTTCCCATCGAGATGACGGTGGAGCTCGCGAAAGAGATCGGCTACGAAGTGGACGTGGAGGGCTATAAGAAGGCTTTCGAGGAACATCAGCAGAAATCGCACGCGGGCGCGGAGCAGCGCTTCAAGGGCGGCTTGCAGGATAATACCGTCGAGGTCACTCGTCTGCACACCGCGACGCACCTTATGAACGCCGCTTTGCGTACAATAGTAGATGAGAACATTCGCCAAAAAGGCAGCAATATCACGGCGGAGAGACTTCGTTTCGACTTCAACCTCGATCGTCCTCTCACCCCCGAAGAGATCAAGAAGATCGAGGATTACGTGAATGGCGCCATTCAGGCGAAAGCGGACGTCGTCTGCCGCGAGATGACCGTCGCGGAAGCAAAGGCGATGGGCGCGATCGGCGTCTTTGACAGCAAGTACGGCGAGAAAGTAAAAGTATACAGCATCGGCGATTACAGCACGGAGATCTGCGGCGGACCGCACGCGGCGAATACCGGCGAGCTCGGCACCTTCCGCATCGTGAAAGAGCAGAGCTCTTCGGCGGGCGTCAGAAGAATAAAGGCTGTTTTGGAATATAAAGGATAATAGTTATGTGCTTTGTCAGTAAAAGAACGAAAGAGGACATCTTGAACGTCCTCGATAAAGACCCTGCGGCGAGGAGCTTTTGGGAGGTGTATTTCACTTATTCCGGCGTGATCGCCCTGCGCAAGTATCGCTTGGCGCATTGGTTTTATCGGCACGGGCATAAATTCATCGCCCGCGTGATTTCCCAGCGCGCGAAAAAGCGCACGGGGATCGAGATCCATCCCGCGGCGACCATCGGCAGGCGTCTTTTCATCGACCACGGCACGGGCGTCGTGATCGGCGAGACCGCGGAGATCGGAGACGACGTCGTCATCTATCAGGGCGTCACTCTCGGCGGCAGCGGCAAGGATAAAGGCAAGCGCCATCCCACCATACAGGATCGCGTGATGATCTCCTCGGGCGCGAAGGTCCTCGGACCTTTCACCGTGGGTCATGACAGCAAGATCGGCGCGAACAGCGTCGTTTTGAAGGAAGTCCCGCCGCATTCCACCGTTGTCGGCGTCCCGGGACGTGTGGTGAAGCAGGGGAATGTCCGCATCGCGGATATGGATCAGATCAAGCTTCCCGACCCGATCCTCGAAGAGTTCCGCAGGCTGAATCGCCGTATCGAGGAGCTTGAAAAGAAGCTCGGCGTGGAATATAAAGACGAGATCGCGGAAGAGGATTTCGGGCTGAGCCTTGACATCGAGAAAGCCGAGAAAGGGGAATAAAATGAGAGTTTATAACACGTTAGACCGCGAAAAGGAAGAATTTACGCCGTTACAAGGGAATCTCGTCAGGATGTATTCTTGCGGCCCCACCGTATACAGCTACGCGCATATCGGGAATATGCGCACCTATATTTTCATGGATCTTTTGCGTCGCTCCCTGCGTTTCTGCGGGTACAAGGTGAAGGGCGTGATGAATATCACGGACGTCGGACACCTTCTCTCGGACGGAGACGACGGCGAGGATAAGATGCAGAAAGCCGCGCGCAAGGAGGGCAAGACCCCTTGGGAGATCGCC
>CAMOUZ010000120.1 GCA_946626795.1 uncultured Clostridia bacterium | reverse complement strand
ATTTCCGGACGCCCGTGCAGAGCGTTCCGTGGCGTTGCTCGCGGCGAAAGCGGGAATAGAGCATTATTCGGACGGGACGACGAAAGGACTTGCGGAAAGCGCAAAGGGGATCGCGGACGTATCGCTCGTGCTTCCCGTCGTGACCAAGCCCTCGCAGTTTCGCTCCGTGAATGCTTTCGCGAAGAGGATCGACAGCGGCGAATTCGACAGGGAAGGGGTGTCCCTCCGTTCCTTCGGCGGCATCCATCCCGATTCGGAAGATATCAAAGGCGAGCTTCGTGAGATCAAGGCGCTCGGACTGAAAGGCGTAAAGATCCATCCCGATTATCAAGGCACCTTCATCGACGACGGGAAAAATCTCGCGATCATCGAAGGCGCGATGGAGCTGGGGCTTCTCGTCTCCGTCCACGCAGGGCTCGATCTCGGCTTTCCGGATTGCACGCATTGCACGCCCAAGCGGGCGCGGAATATGCTGAAAATCACGGGCGCAGGGAACGTCATTCTCGCGCATATGGGCGGATTCGATCTCTGGGAAGAGGTCTTGGACGAACTTGTCGGCGAGGAGGTCCGTTTCGATACGGGCGTGGTCGCGCGCTATATGGATCCCGCGCTCGCGGAGCGCATCATCGAGGCGCACGGCGCGGACAAGGTGCTTTTCGCCACGGACAGCCCGTGGGCAAGCTATCGCGACAGCTATGATTTTATCGCGAATTTAAAGATAACGGCAGAAGAAAAAGAAAAGATATTCGGCAAAAACGCCGCAAAATTATTGGGGATAAACTATGATCTGTAATGAAAAAATGTATGCGCTCGGCGCGAAACGTTCCGTGATCCGCGAGCTTTTCGAGTACGGCAAGAAGAGGAAAGCCGAGGTGGGTGAAGATAAAGTCTATGATTTCAGCCTCGGGAATCCCAGCGTGCCGCCACCCAAGGAAGTGAAAGAGGCGATCCTTCGTCTTTTGGACACGCCGAACGAGACCGCTCTCCACGGCTATACTTCCGCGCAGGGAGATAAGGGCGTGCGCGAGACCATTGCGAAGAATTATAAGGAGAAATACGGCTTCGCTTTCGACCCCGAGCTGATGTATATGACCTGCGGCGCGGCGGCGTCTCTCGCCATATCCCTGAATGCCATCGTAAAGGACGAGAAAGACGAAGTCCTGACCTTTGCGCCTTTCTTCCCCGAGTATCGCGTCTTCACGGAGAAAGCGGGCGCGACCTTGGTGGCGGTGCCCCCTGCGGAAGGATTGGACATCGACGTCGAGGCTTTCGCCGCGGCGATCAACGCGCATACGCGCGCAGTTATATTGAATTCGCCCAATAATCCCAGCGGCGTGGTGTATTCCGAAGAAAAGATCAAGGCGGTGGCGGAGGTATTGAAAGCGGCGTCCGAAAAATACGGCGCGCCCATTTATCTCATCTCAGACGAGCCTTATCGCGAGCTCATCTTCGACGGGAAGAAAGCGCCGAGCCTGCCGATTTATTATAAGGACGTCATTGTCTGTTATTCTTATTCCAAGGCGCTCTCCCTCCCGGGCGAGAGGATCGGCTATATCGCGGTCTCTCCGCAAGCGACGGACGCTTTGGAACTCTATCTCGCGGTATGCGGGGCGGGGCGAGCCCTCGGTTATGTCTGCGCGCCGAGCCTCTTCCAGCTCCTCGTAAAGGAATGCGACGCCTATACGGGCGATATCAATGCTTATAAAGAGAATCGAGACTTGCTTTACGGCGCTTTGACGGAGTATGGCTTTACTTGCGCGTATCCCTCCGGCGCCTTCTATCTCTTCGTGCAGTCGCCGACGGGGGACGCTTCCGCGCTCTCGGAAGCGGCGAAAGAAGAGGACGTCCTCGTCGTGCCTTCCGACAGTTTCGGCTGTGCGGGATATGTCAGGATCGCGTATTGCGTGAGTAAAGATCTCATCGAGAGGAGCTTGCCCGCCTTCCGCCGTATCGCGGAGAAATTCGGATTGCTGAAATAATGGCAAGACGGGGGTTTGCAAAACGCATTGCGCTCATTTTTACGGCGCTTACGCTTGCCCTCATGGCGGCATTTGCTTTTTTCGCCTGTGACGCCTCTTTTACAAGCGGGCAACCGACGAAAAGCACGTCCGCCGCAACGGAATCGATTTCCTCTTTGACGGCGGAGGACGCCGCCGAAAAAGCGGGTGAGGAAAAAGAAAACCAAATATCGGAGGAGAATATGATGAAATTTACGGAAACCGATCAAGTCACGGATTACGTGCGCATTACGATGGAGAACGGACATACCATCGTGATCCGCTTATTGCCGCAGTACGTGCCCGTCACGGTGGCGAACTTTCAAACATTGGTGTCGGAGCATTTTTACGACGGCATCATCTTCCATCGCGTAATCGCGGGCTTTATGATCCAAGGCGGCGATCCCACGGGGACGGGATTCGGCGGAAGTGGCGAGACCATCCCCGCCGAATTCGTCTTCGAGGTGGATGGACAGAAGACGATCATTCCGCATAAGCGCGGAGTCGTCTCCATGGCGCGCAGCGGAGATCCGAATTCCGCTTCTTCGCAGTTCTTCATCTGCCACGCGGATGCGCCCCATCTCAATGGATCATATGCCGCTTTCGGGTGTGTCGTGGACGGGATGTCGACGGTGGATGAGATCGCGGCGGTGGCGACGGATGAGAATGATAAGCCCCTCGTCGAGCAGAGGATGAAGACCGTCACTTTCGTCATCCCCGAGAAGGCGTAAAATCTCTTAAAAAGGCCCCGCCTTGACGCGGCGCAAGTATCATGTTACAATGATCTTGCAATAATAAAACCAACGGAGCGTTATGTATCATATCATTTATAACCCGACATCCGGTCAGAAAAAGACCGTAAAAACGGCGGATTTCATCAGAAGCGAGCTTGAAAACGCGGGCTATGAAGTGACCTTTCATCCCACGATGGGGAAGGGGCATTGCACGGATATCGTGCGCGAGCTCACGGGCGGCGAGGAGGAAGTCAAGATCGTCGTCATCGGCGGCGACGGCACTTTCAGCGAAGCGCTGAACGGCGTGGTCGATTTCGATAAAGTCACCTTCGGACTCATCCCCTGCGGCACGGGCAATGACTTCGCAAGGAAGCTCGGCGTTCCCACAAACCCCAAGAAGGCTGTGCGCGCGCTCTTGAAAGGGAATGCGGATCATCTCGATTTTCTCGATCTCGGAGAGGGAAATCGCTGCTTGAATGTTTGCGGTGTGGGAATGGACGTGGACGTTCTCGTGAAATACGCGAATATGAAGCATTTCGCGGGAAAAATCAAGTATTATCTCTCGCTCTTTTACGTCTTGACCCATTTCAAGGGGCACACCGTGCGCTACAAGATCGGCGAGAAAGAAGGGGAGCAAGAGGTCTTTATGGCGGCGATCGCGAATGGGTCGTATATCGGCGGCGGCATGGCGATCTCGGCGGAGAGCGACGTCCGAGACGGCGCGCTCGAACTCGTGGTCATCGATAATATCAAGAAATCCGAGATCCCGTATCGCCTCGTCAAGTTCCTTTCGGGGAAGATGCATCTCCAACCCTGCACGCATATTTATCGCGGTGAGGAAGCGGAGATCGAGATTCTCGATCA
>CAMOUZ010000119.1 GCA_946626795.1 uncultured Clostridia bacterium | reverse complement strand
GCGGCGCCAGGGGTGCGGGAGGCTCGGGGATATCCGCCACGAGGGACTCCGTGGTGAGGAGCGTCGCCGCTACGCTCGCCGCATTTTGAAGCGCCGTGCGCGTAACCTTGGTGGGATCGAGGATGCCCTTCTCCACCATATCGCAGTACTCATCATTCAAAGCGTCGTAACCGTAGTTGCGATTCTTCTTCACGCCCTCCAAAACGGCGTTCGCGACGACAGAGCCTTCCTTGCCCGCATTCACCGCGATCTGTCTGACCGGCTCTTCCAACGCGCGAAGCACGATCGCCGCGCCCGTCTTCTCATCCCCGGAAAGGGTGTCCAAAAGCCCCGTCAAAGCGGGGATCACGGAGAGGAGCGCCACACCGCCGCCCGGGACGATGCCCTCTTCCACCGCGGCTCTCGTCGCGGCAAGCGCATCTTCGATGCGAAGCTTCTTTTCCTTCATCTCCACTTCCGTAGCCGCGCCCACGCCGATGACGCCCACGCCGCCGGAAAGCTTCGCCACTCTCTCTTGGAGCTTCTCGCGATCATAGTCGCTCGTGGTCTCGGCGATCTGCGCCTTGATGGAAGAGACGCGCGCCTTGATGGCATCGGGAGAGCCCGCGCCGCCCACGATGGTGGTATTATCCTTATCCACCTTGACCTGACGCGCTCTGCCGAGCATCGTAATATCCACGGTTTTGAGATCAAGCCCGAGGTCGTCCGTGATGACCTGACCGCCCGTCAAAAGGGCGATATCTTCCAAGATGGCTTTTCTTCTGTCGCCAAAGGCGGGAGCTTTGACCGCGACGCAGTTGAAGACGCCTTTGAGCTTATTCAAAATGATGGTGCTGAGCGCCTCGCCTTCGATGTCCTCCGCGATGATGAGGAGCTTCGCGCCCGCTTTATAGACGAGCTCGATGGTGGGGAGGATCTCCTGCACATTCGATATTTTTTTATCCGTGATAAGAACATAAGGATCGTCGAGCACAGCCTGCATCTTATCCGTGTCCGTCACGAGATAAGGCGAAGCATAGCCGCGGTCAAACTGCATGCCCTCGACAACAGAGAGCTCGGTCTTCATCGTCTTGCCTTCGTCGATGGTGATGACGCCGTCCGTGCCCACCTTCTCCATCGCGTCGCTGATGAGCTCTCCGATGGCGTCATCTCCTGCGGAGATGCTTGCCACCTGCGCGATATTTGTCTTGCCGGAAATGGGGACGGAGAGCTTGCGGAGCTCTTCGACAGCCGCCTCGGTCATCTTATGGATGCCTCTCTTCAAAATGATGGGATTCGCCCCCGCCGCGACGTTCTTCACGCCTTCGCGAACGATCGCCTGCGCAAGCACCGCCGCCGTCGTGGTGCCGTCGCCCGCGATATCATTCGTCTTCACGGAGACTTCTTTGATAAGCTGTGCGCCCATATTCTCGAAAGGGTCTTTGAGCTCGATCTCTTTTGCGATGGTCACACCGTCATTCGTGATCAGGGGCGCGCCGTATTTCTTGTCCAAGACAACGTTCCTGCCCTTGGGGCCGAGCGTAATCTTCACCGTATCCGCAAGGACATTCACGCCTTGTTCGAGCGCCTTCCTCGCTTCCTGTCCGTACTTAAACTGCTTTGCCATACGAAATACCTCCTAAAACTACTTTTCCACTACGGCGAGCACGTCGCTCTGACGGAGCACCGTGAGCTCTTCGCCGTCGATTTTGAAATCATTACCCGCGTACTTGCTGTAAAGCACGGTATCGCCGACTTTTACCTGCATCACGATCTCTTTCCCGTCGATCATACCGCCGGGGCCCACCGCGATGACTTCCGCCATCTGGGGCTTCTCCTTCGCGGAATCGGGAAGAACGATGCCGGACGCCGTGGTCAGCTTCTCTTCTACTTGTTTGATGACGATTCTATCGAATAAAGGTCTGATTTTCATAACTAAAAGATTCCTCCTCACAAATGAAATCGAATTTTTCTTACAAGATTATAGCACTTGATGCGAAAACTAGGCAAGCGACTTCGCGCAGTTTTTATCCTCTGTTGTCATTTTAACACGAAAGCGACCTATGTAAGGTAATTTCGTGCCAAATATTTCCCCCGAAAAACAAAAAAGAAAAAGCTTCGGAAAGCGGGGTTTTCCCTCGCCCTTCCGACACTTTTCCACCTTGTAAAACTATTACACTTGTCGAATATTGAACTTGTGGAATTACTTCGCCGTGACTCTCTGAATAAATGCGAGGAAATCCGCATAAACCTCGTCTTTATTGATCTCATTCAGGATCTCGTGTCTTGCCTCGGGATAGAGCTTGATCGTAAGATCGGTGAGGCCATGCGCCTTATATTCGTCATAGAGCTTCGTGACCAACTTTCCGTTGCCGCCGACGGGATCCTCGCTTCCGCTCGAAATGAGGACGGGGAGATCCTTCGGAATGGACTCCAAAGCCTCTTGCGTATAGACGGTCTTCAAGCCGTAGAAGAAGCTCTTTTGGAAGCCGATCGACATCGTAAAAGCGCCGCCGCAGAATTCGTCCGCGAGATAAGTCTTGACGACGTCTACGTCGCGGGTGAGCCAAGCAAAGGGCTGATTCTCGGACTTAAACTGCTTATCATACGCGCCGAACGAGAGCTTCGCGATAAGATTCGCGGGCTTCTTGCCGCCAAGAAACGCTTGTTGGAGCTTCGCCACGACCCTGCCGAATGCGACCGCGCCGGTATTCATATAAGCGGAACCCGAGAGGATGACGCCCGCGATATTCTCGCCGTTACGCTCGATATACGCCTGCGAAAGAAAACTTCCGTAGCTATGTCCGAGAAGGACGACGGGGAGCTTATACTTCTTCTCCGCATAGTTCGTAAGCGCGATCATATCGGATACGGTGTCGTTATAACTGTCTCCTTCCACGATGCCTCTGTTATCATATCCCGAAGTCTTGCCGTGACCGCGATGGTCCTCGGCGATGACCATATATCCATTTGCATTCAGGTACTTCGCGAAAGCATCGTATCTACCGCAATGCTCACCCATACCGTGCGCTATTTGAACGACAGCGATCGGCTCCGCCACGTCATCCCAAAGATAACAAGCGATCTCCGAATTGTCGAATGTGTTCAAAGAAAATTCTTTCATCGGTAACCTCCTTACAGTATCATGAAAAAATTCATAGCTACATTATACAGTAATATTATTAAAAAATCAAGTATATAATTCTACTGAATTTGTGGAATATGAATCCACGCGAAATGGAGGAGAGAAAAAGATGAATATCGTGCTGACGGGAGGGGGCACGGCGGGGCACATCATGCCGAATATCGCCATCGTCGGAGCCCTCGAAAAACGCTTCTCGAAAGTCATTTACATCGGCTCGGAAAATTCGATGGAAGAGCGTATTTGTAAATCGGAAAATATTCAGTATTATCCGACCGAAACAGAGAAGTTTAACCGAAAGAATCTTCTCAAAAATCTCGCTCTTCCGCGCTTGCTTTCAAGGAGCCGAAAAGAGGCGGAAGACATCCTCGAAAAGGAAAAAATCTCCCTTGTCTTTTCCAAAGGAGGATACGCCGCCGTCCCCGCCGTCCTCGCCGCCAAACGAAGAAAAATCCCCGTGGTCTGTCACGAGAGCGACCGCACGCTCGGCCTTGCGAATCGC
>CAMOUZ010000118.1 GCA_946626795.1 uncultured Clostridia bacterium | reverse complement strand
GGCTGGTGCGGACAAGGCATCGCACTGCGCGCGAAAGGCATGGGCGCGAACGTCATCGTCACGGAGATCGACCCCTTCAAGGCGCTGGACGCCGAGATGAACGGTTTCCGCATCATGAAGATGGAAGAGGCGGCGCCCCTCGGGGATATCTTCATCACGGCGACGGGCTGTAAAGACATCATCACGGAGAAGCATTTCCCCCTCTTGAAAGAGAATGCGATCCTCTGCAACGCGGGACATTTCGACTGCGAAGTGGATGTGGCGGCGCTCCGTCGTATCGCAGTCTCGCGGGAAGAGGCGAGGAAGAATATCGAGCGTTACGTCCTCCCCGACGGCAAGACGCTCTGCGTGCTCGGCGAGGGGAGACTGGTGAACCTCGCTTGCGGCGGCGGCCACCCCGCGGAGATCATGGATATGTCCTTCTCCGTGCAAGCGCTGAGCTTGAAATGGCTCTTGGATCACCGCGCCGTCCTCGAAAAGAAGCTCTATGTCGTCCCCGACAGCATCGACGATGAGATCGGAAGGGCGAAGCTCGCTGCGATGGGGTTGGAGATCGACGAGCTGACGGAAGAGCAACGTAAATATCTCGGAGGGTGGAAGGCGTAAAGAATGAATTGCGCCTTCGGCGCGTGAATAGCCTGTCGGCATGAATTGACTTGCGTCATGAATTGCACCTAACGGTGCATTGCGGAAAAAATATAAGGAGAGTTTATGTCCTCCAATCAGCTTATTCTATTATCCAAAGAGTTTGCGGTCGGTATAATCCGTCTGCACGACAGCTTGACTGCGCGAAAGAAAGCTTTGCCCGTTATCGGTCAGTTGCTCAGAAGTGGCACAAGCATCGGCGCGAATATTCACGAAGCAAATTATGCCGTCAGCAAAGCCGACTTTATCAATAAAATGCAAATCGCGCTGAAAGAATGTTACGAAACGGATTATTGGTTGGATCTTTTTCGTTCTTCTACGGTTATCACTGACGAGGAATACGATTCCCTTTTTGTGCCGTGCAGTAAAATTCGTAAATTGCTGATCGCATCGATCAAAACGGCGAAACAATCCGAGAACAATCAATAACTCATCCATAATGCAATTTTGATACAAATTGCAATTCATGCGGCTACGGCGCATTTCATGGAGCGGAGCGAGAATTCATGACGGCTCTGCCGTCAATTCATTCACTTTACTCTTCTCTTTTCTCGTGGTATACTTTTTCTATGAAAGATTGCGCTTCGCGCCCTTTTAAGGGGAAAAATCTCTTTTCATTTCCTTCGGATTATACCGTCATCGACATCGAGACCACGGGGCTCTCCTCCTCTGCGGCGGAGATCATCGAAGTCTCTGCGTTGCGTTATCGCGAGGATCGTCTCGTCGCCGAGTACGAATCCTTCTTGAAGCCGCATTATCCCATTCCGCCTTTCATTACCGCCCTTACGGGGATCACGAATGTGATGGTGCGGGACGCGAGACCGCGCAAGGAAGTCCTCGCCGAGCTTTATGATTTCATCGCGGAGGACGTCGTCATCGGGCATAACGTGAATTTCGACGTGAATTTCCTTTACGACGAATTCGAGCGTTATCTCGGCGCCTCTTTTTCCAATGATTACGTGGACGTGATGCGCCTCTCTCGAAAATACCTTCCCGCCCTACCGAATCATAAGCAGATCACGGTGGCGGAGTACTTCGATCTCGACACCGAGGGCGCCCACCGCGCCTCCAAGGACACCGAGATCTGCGCCGAGAATTATCTCGGGATCAAAAGAATCGCTCTCAAAAAATAATTATTTTCCCAAGTATCCGACATTTCGGAGGAAAGGACGCTTTTTAAGCAAAATCAATGCGCAAAAAGGGTTGAAATGGCTTTTGCGAGTATGATACAATAAAAGTCTACTATTCGAGAAGTGAGTATCCCGCGCGGGTGGCGGGAAGAGGGAAATACGTATGAAAACGAGAGTTATAGCCATTATCAATCAAAAAGGCGGCGTGGGGAAGACCACGACGTGTATCAATATGGGCGCTTGCCTTGTGAAGATGGGCAAGAAGGTCCTCATCGTGGATATGGATCCGCAGGGGAATGCTACGACGGGTCTCGGCGTGCAGAAGCACATCGAGTTTATCAATGAGCTCGGCAAGAAGGACGTCAAGCCCGCCTTGAATATCTACACCGTGCTTTGCGGCAAGGCGGAGATCACGGATCCCGAGCTGATCCGTCACACCGAGCCTGCGGGGCTGGACGTGATCCCTTCTTCCATCGATCTCTCCGCCATCGAGATGGAGATGAACGACATGCCGAACCGCGAGAAGGTCTTGGTGAAAGCCATCGAGCCTCTCCTCGGGAAATATGATTACATTCTCTTCGATTGCCCGCCCTCGATGTCCCTCATCACCATCAACAGCATGGTGGCGGCGGATAGCGTGCTCATCCCCATCCAATGCGAGTTTTATGCGATGGAGGGTCTCGCGCAGCTCCTCGACAGCATCAAAATCATCAAGAAACTCCTCAATCCGAAGCTCTCCGTGGATCATGTGCTTCTCACGATGTACAGCGGGCGGTATAAGCTCCATCAGCAGGTGGCGGAGGAGATCGGGAAGTATTTCGGGAATCGTCTTTTGAAGACCAAGATCCCCGTGAATGTGCGCCTTGCCGAAGCGCCGAGTTTCGGGAAGCCCATCATTTTATACGATAAGAAAAGCACCGGTGCGGTGGCGTATACCCGCGCAACGGAAGAATTTTTAGCAAGAGAAAATAAGAGGAAATAAGTATGGCGAATAGTAGATTGGGAAGAGGTTTTGCCGCGCTGATATCCGATATGCGCGAACTTGACAGTCCGGAGATCGAGACGTATGACGAGAAAGGCGAGCTGAAAAGCGGCGTGAATGAAGTTGCCATCGACCTCGTGCGCGCGAATCCTTTGCAGCCGCGTAAGACTTTCGACGAGATATCCCTTGCGGAGCTTGCGGACTCCATCTCGGCGCATGGCATTTTGCAGCCCCTCGTCGTCGTGAAAAAGGACGCGGGATATGAGATCGTCGCGGGCGAGAGACGTTTCCGCGCGGCGAAGCTCGCAGGGCTGAAAGCCCTCCCTGTCATCGTGAAAGAGATCTCCGAAAAGGAGAGGCGCGAGATCGCCCTCGTGGAGAATCTCCAAAGAGAGGACCTGAACCCGATGGAAGAGAGCGAAGCGCTCTATACCCTCCTCAAAGAGAATGACCTTACGCAGGAAGAGCTTGCGAAGACGCTCGGCAAGAGCCGTCCCGCCGTCGCGAATGCGCTCCGCCTCCTGACGCTCCCCAAAGAGATCCAGAATATGGTGCGCGATCTCTCCCTCAGCACGGGACATGCCAAGGTGCTCCTCGGCGTGAAAGTGCCCGACCTCCAACTCGCTCTCGCGAAGGAAGTCGTCCAAAAGAAGCTCTCCGTGCGCGACCTCGAAATGAGGCTCGCCGCCCTTGCCGCGGAAAAGAAAGTGCCCGCCGCGAAGAAGGCCGTCTCCTTGGAACTCCGCGCGATGATCGACGATATGCAGCGCGTCTTCGGCACGAAAGTGCGCGTCGCAGGAAGCGATAAAAAGGGCAAGATCGTCATCGATTATTATAACGAGGACGACCTCGAACGCATCTTCGAGCTCGTCGAAAAGCTCAAAGAGGAGGATTGATCCCTTCGAGCGGGAGAGGGGA
>CAMOUZ010000117.1 GCA_946626795.1 uncultured Clostridia bacterium | reverse complement strand
TCGTGCTCGTGGAGCCGGACGGTCCCGCCTGTCATACGGGGGAGACTTCCTGCTTCCATAATCCCGTTTTCGAGAGCAAGGAGCGCCGCGAATTCTCTTATGAAGGGCTGATGGCGCTCATCGCGGGGCGCAAGACCGAGAAGAAAGAAGGGTCTTATACGACTTACCTTTTCGAAAAAGGCAGGGACAAGATCTTGAAGAAAGTGGGCGAAGAGAGCACGGAGGTCATCATCGCGGGCAAGGCGGACGACAAGAAAGAGACCATCTATGAGATCGCCGATCTTGCGTATCACGTGATGGTCTTGATGACGGATATGGGGATCACGACGGAGGATATCTTCCGTGAGCTTGCTTCCCGCCACGTGATCGATAAGAAGGTCAAGCAGGAAAAGATGGTATGATGCGGGATCTGCATACGCATACGATATACAGCGACGGCAAGAACACCCCCGAAGAGATGATCCTCGCCGCCATCGAAAAGGGCTTGGACGAGATCGGGATCTCCGACCACGTCTATACTTTTTTTGACGAAAGTTACTGTATGCAAAAGGACAAGATCGAAACCTATAAAAGGGAGATCGCCGCGCTGAAAGAGAAATACAAGGGGAAGATCACGGTGAAATGCGGGATCGAATACGATCTTTTTTCAAAGGAGTCCACGGAGGACTTCGATTATGCGATCGGCTCATTGCATTATCTTAAATGCGGCGGGAAATACTATCCCTTGGACTGCCGAAAAGAGGACTTCGTCGCGCTGGCAGAGGGGTGCTTCGGCAGCGATTATTACGCGCTGGCGGAAGCGTATTTCTCCCTTGTGAGTGCCTACGCGACGCGCGCGGACATCGGTTTTATCGGGCATTTCGACCTTATCGCGAAATACAATGAAGGAGGCGCCCTCTTTGACGAAAAGCATCCGCGATATCTTGCGGCGGCGAAGAATGCGGCGGACGAGCTCATCGCGGCGGGAAAGCCTTTCGAGATCAACACGGGGGCGATCGCCCGCGGATATCGAAGCGCGCCTTACCCCGCGCCCGCGCTATATGTTTATATGAAAGAGCGGGGGGCGGCTTTCCTCCTTTCGAGCGACGCGCATTCGACGGAGACGATCGCGTATGACTTCGAAAAATACCAAGGTCTTTTGTGAGATAAACGGGCTTCCCGCGGGAAGCCTTTTTTCTTGTCTTCTTCGGAGGGGGTGAGACCGCATGCTCATCGCGGGGAGGACAGGCGGCGAAAGACAAAATGAAAAATTGCATATTATTAAAAAAAATACAGAAATATTTGCATAAAAACAAACAATATAAAATTATTTTCCGATATTATGCAAAAATTATTTGACCTTTATACGCGCGCATTTTATAATGAAATCATCGATAAAAGGAGAGCTTATGAAAGTATTTGTGGACGGTAGCGTCGGGACGACGGGTTTGGAGATCGTAAAAAGATTGGAAAAGAGGAAGGATATCTCACTCGTGACTTTGCCCGAAGAGAGGCGGAAGGATCCTTCCGCGCGCCGCGACGCTCTTTGTTCTTCCGATCTCGCCATCCTCTGTCTTCCCGATGAGGCGGCGGTCGAAGCGGTCGCTTTCGCGGAGGGTTCTTCGGTCAAGATCATCGATGCTTCCACGGCGCATCGGACGGCGGCGGATTTCACATATGGTTTTCCGGAGATCAAAGGGCTCAGGGAGAAGATCGTCCGCTCGACCCGCGTAGCGAATCCGGGCTGTCACGCGAGCGGTTTCATCGCGCTCGTCTCCCCTCTTATCGAAGCGGGCGTGCTCCGTAAGGACGCGCCGCTCTCTTGCTTCTCTCTGACGGGATACACCGGCGGAGGGAAGAAGATGATCGCGGAGTATGAGAGCGAGGGGGATCGCCTCGCCGCGCCTCGGCAGTACGCGATCGGACAGACGCATAAGCACCTCAAAGAAATGACGGCGGTGACGGGGATCGCACGTCCGCCTGTCTTCCTCCCCGTGGTGGGCGCTTTCCCGCGCGGAATGCAGGTCTCTCTGCCCCTCTCGCCGGAATGGCTGACTTGCGGTGCGGAGGAGCTGAAAGAGGTCTATCGCGATCTTTATCGCGGAGGAATGGTGTATTATGACGAATCTCCGCTCCCCTCGATGCCCGCGGACCTTCTCGCGGGGAAGGACTCGATGGCGATCTCGATCATCGGCAATGAGGAAAGGATCGTGGCGGTCGCCTCTTTCGATAATCTCGGAAAGGGCGCGAGCGGCGCGGCGATACAAAATATGAATTTAATGCTCGGCGTGGAAGAGATCGCGGGTTTGAAAAGATAAAAAGACAATATAAAAGCATAAGCAATGAAGGAGACGAAAAACAGAATGAAATGCGTATCGGGCGGCGTGACGGCCGCAAAAGGATTTCAAGCGGGCGGCGTACATTGCGGCATTCGCAAGAGTCGGACGAAGCGGGACCTCGGACTCATCTTTTCCGAAGTGAAAGCGCAGGCGGCGGCGGTCTATACGACGAATCTCGTCAAGGGCGCCCCTCTTCTCGTGACTAAGGCGCACCTTTCGGACGGAACGGCGCAGGCGTGTATCATCAATAGCGGAAATGCGAATACCTGCAATGCGAACGGCATTTCCATCGCGGAAGAAACGGCGGCGCTCCTCGCAAAAGAGATCGGGATCGAGAAGACGGACGTCGTCGTGGCGTCCACGGGGGTCATCGGACAGCCGATGACGATCGAGCCTTTCAAGAAAGGGATCCCTTCTCTCGTGAAGGATCTCTCCTCGGACGGCTCCGACCGCGCGGCGGAAGCCATCATGACGACGGACACCGTGAAGAAGGAAGCGGCGGTCTCTTTTGAGCTCGGCGGAAAGACCGTCACCCTCGGCGGCATCGCGAAGGGAAGCGGCATGATCCATCCGAATATGGCGACGATGCTCGTCTTCCTGACGACGGATTGCGCCATCTCCTCTTCGCTCTTGCAGAAGGCGCTCTCCGGCGACGTGCAGAACAGTTTCAATATGGTGAGCGTGGACGGCGATACCTCCACGAACGATATGGTGGTCATCCTCGCAAACGGGCTGGCGGGAAATCCCGCGATCACGGAGGAGAATGAGGATTTCGCCCTCTTTATGAAAGCGCTGAATACCGTCACGGTCGCCCTTTGTAAGGCGCTCGCGGCGGACGGCGAAGGCGCGACGAAATTCCTCGAATGCCAAGTCCGCGGCGCAAAGACCCTTGCGGACGCGAAGAAAGCGGCGAAATCGGTCATCTGTTCCAGCCTCGTGAAGGCGGCGATGTTCGGCTCGGATGCGAATTGGGGCAGGGTGCTCTGCGCCATCGGATATTCGGGCGCGGATACCGACGTCACGAAGATCGACGTCGCATTCACCTCGAAGAAAGGTTCGATCTCGGTCTGCGAGAACGGCTCGTCCGTGGATTTTTCGGAAGAAAAAGCGAAAGAGATCCTCTCGGAGAAGGAGATCACGATCGCCGTGACGATGAAAGACGGCGAAGCGGCTTCCGTGGCGTGGGGCTCGGATCTCACCTATGATTATGTCAGGATTAACGGCGATTATCGCACGTAAAAAAGGAGACAAAATGGAACTCTCGAATTATGAAAGGGCGGAAGTGCTGACCCAAGCGCTTCCTTATATCAAGAAATACGTCGGCAAGATCGTCGTCGTGAAATACGGCGGCAACGCGATGGTGAACGAGGCTTTGCAAGAGCAGGTGATGGAGGATATCACCCTTCTCTCCCTGATCGGCGTCAAAGTCGTGCTCGTGCATGGCGGCGGCCCCGAGATCAGCTCTCTGATGAAGAAACTCGGCATTCAGCCCACCTTCGTGGACGGGCTGCGCGTGACGGATAAAGAGACGGTGGACGTCGTCCAGATGGTGCTCGCGGGCAAGATCAATAAGTCCCTCGTCCGCTTCCTCGAAAGCAAAGGCGGAAGAGCGATGGGCATCTCGGGTATCGA
>CAMOUZ010000116.1 GCA_946626795.1 uncultured Clostridia bacterium | reverse complement strand
TCGGTGGACGAGATACTTCTTTTCAAGATCGAACCGAACGAAGATATCGTCACCATCACATCGGCTCTCCTCGAAATGGCGAAACACATCTACGAAGCGGTCCGAAACATCGAAAAAGCGCCGCAGATCGCAAAAGACGAGGCAATCCTCGTGAAAAAATACGAAAACAAAATCGATCTACTGACCAAAAGCGCTTACGCCACACTTTTCGACGGAGTGGATTTCAATACCATATTCAAATACGCCGAGATCTACCGTCATTTAAACCATACGGCTGACGTCGCGGACAGCGCGATGGACTTTCTTCTCGATATCTTGGTGAAAATGTAAAAGGTAACAATAAACTATGGATAAAAAAACAGCCCGCGTCCTTAACCGAAACGGGCTGTTTTTTCATTCTGAAAAACTATTATTTATTATCTTTTCCTTCGTCCAAATAACCCTTCAAGAGATCGCCGAAGACATTATTGGAAACACTCTCGCTCGCGCCGTAATTCGCGACGATATCCTGCTCTTCCTTAGAGACCTCATCCACAGGAGCTTTCTTACCCTTGCGCTCGGGAGCGGGACGACCGGTCGTACGTACTCTCTTCTCCGTCGCGGGAGCTTCCGTCGCCTCGCCTTCGGGAGCCGCGGGAGCATTCACATCCTTGATGGAGAGCGCCATGCGGTTATCCACAAAGCTGATCACCTTCGCCTCGACTTCATCGCCGACTTTCAAAACATCCGCGGGAGAATTGATCTTCCTATCGCAGATATTGGAAACGTGGACAAGACCGTCAACGCCCGGCTCGATGCTGACAAACGCGCCGAAATTCACAATGGTCTGTACCTTGCCTTTCACGATGGAACCGACGGGATATTTCTCTTGCGCGATCTCGTAAGGTCTCTTTTGGAGAAGCTTATAAGAAAGAGAAACTTTATAATTCTCGGCATCGACCTTGATGATGACGAACTCATATTCTTTATTGAGCTCCAAGACCTCATTAGGCGCCTTGTCCTTCGTCCAGGAAAGCTCACCCTTGGGCGCCAAGCAATCAAAACCGTAGACATTCACAAACGCGCCGAACTCAGCAAATCTCTTCACCACGCCGGGCACAACGTTATTGACCTCGAATCTGTCCTTATTCGCCTCGAAGATGGCTTTCTTCTCCTCTTCTTCGCGAGCTCTCTTCTCCTGCCATTCCTTCTCAGCCTTTTCACGAGCCGCTTTCTTCTCCGCGATGAGGACTTCCTTATGAGAAGCGACGATCCTGTGACGTCTGCCGCTGTCGCTCTCCTCACCCTTCTTATCGGGGAGTTTCTTCACGAGAAGCTTCTTCCCGACATAGCTTTGAAGATCTGCGTCTTCCACTCTGTGAAGCTCGATATGGGACGCGGGGATGAAAACGGTATAAGAACCTTTCTTTCCGAGAAGACCGCCCTTCTCCACCGCTTTATCTATTTTCAGCTCAAAAACGCTGTCGAGTAACGCCTTATCCATCTCTTCGATCTCATCGAACTTGCGCTTGTCAAGGGCGATATAGTCCTTATTAGCGGTGTCGTTCGGAACGACGATCGCGGAGAACGTCATTCCCACGGGATAATCTTCCGGCTTATACTCACCGTCCGTCACTCTATCCGCAGCGATAAAGCCGTCTTTCTTTCCGAGTCCCGAAACATATACACCCGCTTCGTCACTGCGTATTACCGTGACTTTTACGCGCATACCTTCTCTGATCTCGAAACGAGTGGAAGCCATCACGTCGTCCATCGTCATGATCTTTGTGGGCTTCGTCTCTTTCGTTTCCGTCGCTGCTGCGGCAGAAGTATTCTCTGCCATTTCATTCTCCGTCGTCGGGAGAGTCACATCGTTTTCACTGCTCATTCCTGATAATACCTCCATGATCAACTCTCTCGGAGTTGATGCTCCTGCTGTAACGCCAATCCTTTGTATTCCGGCGAGGTCCATCCCCCGAACTTCCTCCGCGCTTCCGATCAGACGCACTACATCGCAATTCGACTTACAAATCTCGTATAACTTCGTTGTATTCGAACTTGACTTACTGCCGACCACCAAAACCGCATCGCAGGCACGGGAAAGAGTCTCTGCCTCTCGTTGTCGTTCTTTTGTAGTATAACAAATAGTGTCGTTTATGACAAGCGATTTAATCTTCTTTTTCAAAGAATCTACTATAATATTCGATATTTTTTCGGAAAAAGTGGTCTGAAACACCACCGCATAGCGCTTTTTCTCGTCAAAAACGGCATTTTCCGCCGCTTCCGGCGTATCGATGACCATTGCCTCTCGGCAATACCCTTTCGTGCCGATGACTTCGGGATGAAGAGGATCTCCGACGATGATGACGACGTCGCCCGGCGCGGAATGCTTCTTGACGATATCATGGATTCTTCTTACACGAGGACACGTGGCGTCAATGATCTCCAAGCCTCTTTCGCCGATCTTTTCATAGACGGAAGGAGAAACTCCGTGCGCCCGAATGACGACGCTACCCGCATTAAGGCGATCAAGGTCTTTCTCTTCAATGACGAGGCCCCCCTTTTCGGCAAGGCGTTCGATGATCCGCTCGTTATGCGCGATGTTTCCGAGGAGATATATAGGGCTTTTTTTTGCGGAAAGCGCAAGAGAAAGTGCGTGTTCTACCCCTTTGCAAAGTCCGGCATGCTTGGCGAGGATTACTTTCATTTTTCACCCTTCTCGGCGGCCTTTTCCACAAGCCGATCAAGCTCTTTATGCAAGGCTTCCATTCGTTCATGCAAGATCACTGTGGCTTGCTCTTTCACATCACGAATGCTTTCGCCGTAAAGATCGTTAAAATAGATCGGATCGCCTACGATGAGATAATTCCGCTTGAATTTCTCCCCTTTATGATGAAACATCATCGGGATAATGGGGACTTGCGCTTTCAATGCGTAAAATGCAGCGCCCGTTTTGAGCTCGCCCATATCGCGTCCGCCCGATCGATTTCTCGTGCC
The DNA here is from genome assembly GCA_946626795.1 of uncultured Clostridia bacterium. GTDB lineage: Bacteria > Bacillota > Clostridia > Christensenellales > CAG-1252 > CAG-1252. The sequence goes on along the minus strand of CAMOUZ010000116.1, from coordinate 1,022 downwards.
TTCGGGGAAAATGAGGATCTGCTTGCCCGCTTTCAGCCTGCGGAAGATCTCTTTATGCATAGAGAGTTCCGGCGCGTCGCGGTTCACTTTGATGGCGCCCGCTTTTTTTAAAAACCAAGAGGATAATTTACCCTTGAAGAGCTCGGCTTTTGCAAGCACGTTCAACTCTTTCTCGCAAAAACGATCCGCAACGATAAGAACGTCCGAGGAAGCGTAATGATTGCAACAAATGACGGCGCTCTCGGAGATAAACTTCTCCTTCCCGAAGACCGTCGTCGGATAAATCATTCGTAAAAAAGGACGAGCGATAAAGCGAAGAAACCGATACACTTATTGCTTCTCCTCGATGACCGACAAGACTTTGGCGATGACTTCGTCGATCGTCATATCGCTCGTGTCGATAAGCACGCTGTCTTCCGTGCGAACGAGGGGGGCAAAGGGTCTGTGGCTGTCATTGTAATCTCTCTTTTTGATATCTTCGAGAAGCTGTGCGAAATCCACAGTCTCTCCCTTCTCTTCAAGTTCCTTTTTCCTGCGCTCTGCGCGAACTTCGGGAGACGCCGTGATGAAGAACTTGTATTTCGCATCGGGAAGGACATAAGAGGTGATGTCTCGCCCGTCCAATACACAGTCGTATTTCGCCGCAAGAGCGCGCTGCATTTCCACGAGTTTCAGGCGAACGGCTGGTATACGGGAAATATCCGAAGCCGCTTTGGACATACGATGCTCACGGATCTCCTTGGAGACGTCGTTTCCATCCAAATAGACGTGCTGTACCCCGTCGATATATCGAATATCAAGATCCACAACGGGGAGAAAACTCTTTACCTTTTCCTCGTCTTCGACATCCACTCCGAGGAGGATGCTCTTTAAAGCGACCGCTCGATACATCGCGCCGGTATCGAGATAGGTAATATTCATTTTCTTGGCGAGCATTTTCGCGATGGTGCTCTTTCCTGCTCCGGCAGGTCCGTCTATGGCGATATTGATCATGGCGATATCTCCTTCTTTTTCTTATTTTA
>CAMOUZ010000115.1 GCA_946626795.1 uncultured Clostridia bacterium | reverse complement strand
GACGAACCTTGAAAGAAACCTTTATCTGACCACGCAGATCGCCGAGATCGACGTCCCGATGGTCATCGCGCTCAATATGATGGACGAAGTGGAGAAAGCGGGGGACAAGATCGACGAAGGTCTGCTTTCCTCTCGTCTCGGCGTCCCCGTCGTGAAGATCTCCGCGTTGAAAGAAAACGGCTTGAAAGAGCTGATGGAGAAAGCCTATGCCGCGTCCCTTCAAGCGCGCCAAGGCAAGACGGTCTTGGAAGAATCCGCCCTTGCGCACCTCGTGGGGGACGTCAAGATCGCCCTCAAAGGGCAGGGGGTCAAGGATCCTCTCTTCCACGCCGTAAAGCTCGTGGAGAATGACAGCATCGAGACCGAGATGCATAAAGAGACCGTCCCGATGATCGACGAATTCAAGGCGACCTTCGAGGACGACGTCTTCGGCGATGATTTCGAGGCGCTCGTGGCGGACGCGAGATATAAATATATCTCCAAGCATTTCGCCCCCGCCCTTTCCAAGAAGAAAGCGGAGAAATTCTCGATGTCCCGCTCGGACAAGGCGGATAAAGTGATGACGCATAAGATTTGGGGTATCCCCATCTTCCTTTTGATCCTTTTCGCCATCTTCCACTTGACGTTCAGCGAGGATTTCCTCTATCTCGGCAAGATATTCTCCCTGCCGTCCTTGGAGGAGCTCGGGCTCTTGACGGCGGAAGGGGAGCCGCTGAATTACGGCGTTCGCTGGCTCGCCTGTCTCTATGACGGCGCCGTCTTCTCCCCGGGCGTCATCATCAATAATATTTGGAATGATATGCTCGTCGGCGAGCTTTTCGGCTGGCTCGGCGGGCTTGTGGAAGGCTCCTCCTTGGCGCCTTGGGCTGTGGGACTCATCAATAACGGTATCTTCGACGGCGTCGCCGCGGTGCTTTCCTTCCTGCCTCCCATCCTCGTTTTGTTCCTCTTCTTCTCGATCTTGGAAGACAGCGGTTATATGGCGCGTATCGCCTTCATCCTTGATAGGATGTTCCGCCGTTTCGGGCTTTCGGGACGCGCATTCATGCCGATGATCATGGGCTTCGGCTGCTCCGTGCCCGCGATGATCAATACGAGGACGCTCGCGGATGAAAAGGAGCGCACCGCCACCGTGCGTGTGATCCCCTTCTTCTCCTGCGGGGCGAAGCTCCCCATCCTGACCGCCGTTGCGGGCGCCATCGTGGCGTATTTCGGCGTGGGGAATGCGGATGTCATCACCTTCCTGATGTATCTCCTCGGCATCGTCACCGCCATCGTGGCAGTCCTCCTTATGCGGAGCACGACCTTGAAAGGGGAGACCCCGCCCTTCATTATGGAGCTTCCGGCGTATCACGCGCCGCAGTTCAAGAACCTTATGGCGCATCTCTGGGATAAGACCAAGCACTTCGTGAAAAAGGCGTTCACCATCATCCTCGCCTCCACCATCGTGATCTGGCTCCTGACCCATTTCTCCTTCGCTTGGAAGTTCCTTGAAGATGAAGCCATCAATGAGAGCATACTTGCGGGCATAAGCCAGCTCGTACAGCCCATCTTCACCCCGCTCGGCTTCGGCAGCCAGCTTGGGCAGTACGGTTGGGTCTTCGTTGTGGCGGCTGTGGCGGGACTCATCGCGAAAGAGAATGTCATCGCCACCTTCGCTACCTTGGCTTCCTGCCTCGTGGCGATGGCGAATTTGAATATCGGTGGCTTGGATATCGCGGCGGAAGAGGGCATAGACGCCGTGCAGGCCATGGTCCTCGCCACGGGGATCACGGTGCCCGCCTTGATCTCCTTCATCGCCTTCAATATGACCACGATCCCCTGCTTCGCCGCGGTGGGTACGGCAAAGGCGGAATTGCAGAATAAGAAACGTTTCAACGGCACGCTCATTTTCTGGCTCGTTTCCTCCTATGTGGTGTCCGCGGCGGTCTATACCATAGGAATGTGGTGGTGGACGCTCTTCCTCTGGCTCGCGGCAGCGGCGGCTGTGACTTCCTTCATCATCCTCCGCAATAAGCGCGCGAAAGCAAAGGCGGTGTGATATGGGCGCTCCCGAGATCATCCTCATCGTAGCGTGTGCGGCGCTGGTCATCGGCGTCATCGTCGCCCGTATCCTTCGCAAGAAGAAGGGGAAGGGCGGATGTGACTGCGGCTGTTCGGACTGTTCGGCTTGTCATTACTGCGCCGCAGCAAAAGCCAAACAGGAGAAAAAATGATAAGTCACCCCCGATCTTTCGGGGGTGCTTTTCCCCCCTAAGGGAAAAAAGGAGAAATATGGCATTGATCGAATTAAAAAACGTCAGTAAAATCTATAAAAGCGGCGAACACGTCATGCGCGCGCTAGACGGAGTGGATCTTTCGATTGAAAAAGGAAAGTTCATTGTGATCCTCGGTCCGAGCGGCGCGGGGAAAAGCACCCTTCTCAATATCCTCGGAGGGTTGGATCGTCCCGATGAAGGAGAAATACTCTTGGAAGGTAAAGATATCTCCGGATTATCCGAAGATGAACTCGCGGCATATCGGGCAGAAACGGTCGGATTCGTTTTTCAATTTTATAATTTGATTCCCACGCTGACAGTCCGTGAAAATGTAGAACTTGTGAAAGAGATAGCCGCCGAGGCGCTATCAGCGGAAAAAATGATAGCGGATGTAGGACTGTCCGATCATCTGAATAATTTTCCCTCCGAACTTTCCGGAGGAGAGCAACAAAGGGTCTCCATCGCACGCGCTCTTGCCAAGAATCCGAAGATCATATTATGCGACGAGCCAACGGGCGCCTTGGATAGCGAGACGGGTGTAGCCGTATTGAAACTTTTGCTTAAAATGTCGAAAAACTATGATAAGACCGTTTTGATCGTCACGCATAATCAAAATATCGCACGGATCGCAGATGTCGTCGTGCGCGTAAAAAACGGAAAAATTCGGTCGGTAACGCCGCAAGTTCCCGTAGATGCGGACGAAGTGGAGTGGTAAGATGCTGAAAAAAAAGATAGTTCGCACGTTCGGCGAATATAAAGCGCAATTCATTTCGATGATTTTGATGATTGCGATCGGGATCGGCATTTTTGTCGGCTTCAATATGGAATGGGTGACGATCGAAAAGAATACGGACGCATTCTACGAAGAGACACATTATGCCGATTACAGAGTCATATGCGATAATGAGATCGGGTTTGGAGAAAGCGATCTGCATAAGATAGAAAAGATCGATGGGGTGGACGAGGCTGCGCTTTATCTTTCCGTGGATCTGAATGTGCAAGGGGAAGAAAAGAAAAGCCTTGCCGTCACAGTGACGACAAACGAAGAGGTCTCTTTCTTTACGTTGATGCGGGGCTTGCCTTATGATCCCCGAGACATTGGCGGAATGTGGCTTTCGGAGCGTTATGCGGAGGAGAACGGAATATCGGTGGGAGACGAAGTTTCTTTGCAGTACGGCACGACCTTTTCGCTTACGGTGCGAGGTCTCGTGAAGTCCGCAGAGTATTTGATCTGCGTGCCGGATAACGGTTCGATGATGCCCTCTTTTGAAAACTACGGTTTTTGTTACATTACGCCGAAGACCTATCTTTTGGCGGGAGGCACAAGGTATCCGCAAATTAATGTAAGGACGAATCTTCCGGAGAAAGATTTCAAAGAAGCTGTGAATCAGGCGATGGGAAAGACGATGCTTGTCTTGACGAAGGATGAGGTGGTTTCTTATGCCGAAGTGCAAGGTGAGGCAAAAGAAGGGAGAACGATGGGGTCCGTTCTTCCTGTGGTTTTCCTTCTGATCGCCGTGCTTGCCATGATCACGACCATGCATCGTATCGCCGCGAAAGAACGTCCCCAGATCGGGACTTTGAAGGCGCTCGGATTCCGCGATGGGACCATTGCGCGACATTACACTTCGCTTGCGTTTTTTGTCGGAGCGCTCGGTACGGTGTTCGGCATAGGTATCGGGTTCGGTATCGCTTATTTCATTATGAACCCGAATGGCGCAATGGGCACATATTTCGATATGCCCTATTGGAA
>CAMOUZ010000114.1 GCA_946626795.1 uncultured Clostridia bacterium | reverse complement strand
CGACCAGATCACGGACAGCGTGATGGCGGCGGGCGAGGGGACGAAAGTGCGCATTCTCGCCCCCGGCGTTCGCGCGAGGAAGGGAGAGTATCTCCGCCAGCTCGAAGGATATAAGAAGCAGGGCTTCCTGCGTTTCATCATCGACGGAAATGATTACACCGCGGACGAAGGTTTCCCCGCCTTGGATAAGAAGATCAAGCACACCATCTCGGTGGTCGTGGACCGCTTGAAGATCGCGCCCGGCTTGGAGCGTCGTTTGACGGACAGCTTGGAGATCGCCCTCAAAATGGCGGGCGGGCTCGTTATCGCCGAAGCGGACGGGAAGGAAACTCTTTACAATACGAAATATTCCTGCCCCGATTGCGACGTCATTATCGAGGAGCTGACACCCCGCTTTTTCAGCTTTAACAGTCCTTTCGGCGCTTGTCCCGCCTGTCACGGTCTCGGCTTCCGCTATGAGGCGGACGTGGATCTCATCGTGAAGGATTGGCATAAGAGCATCAATCAAGGCGCCATCAATAATGTCGGTTGGAGCATGGAGTCCAAGACGGTGGCGATGACCATGCGCGCCCTCGCCGCGAAATACGGTTTCTCTCTTGATACTCCCTTGAATGCGCTCCCGCCCGAGATCCTCGAAATCATTCTTTACGGGAATAAAGGAGAGGTCTTTGAAGTGGAGTACCGCACGCAGGCTTTCAGCGGGAGCCATAAGACCACCTATGAAGGCATCGTGAATCTTATCAACCGCCGCTATGACGAGACGGACAGCGTCTTTATGAAATACGAGTACGAACGCCTGATGCGGATGGTGCCCTGCGCCGTGTGTAAAGGAAAGAGACTGAAAAAAGAAGTCCTTGCCGTCACCCTCGGCGGGATCAATATCTCGGAGCTCTGCGAGAAGAGCATCGCGGACGCGCAGAAATTCTTCGACGGACTCGAACTCAATGAGAGGGAAAAGCTCATCTCGAATCAAGTGATGAAAGAGATCCGCGCCCGCCTGAATTTCCTTGTGAACGTCGGCTTGGGCTATCTCACGCTTTCCCGTTCTTCCGCTACGCTCTCGGGCGGCGAATCGCAGAGGATCCGCCTCGCCACGCAGATCGGAAGCGGGCTTGTGGGCGTCCTTTACGTCCTCGACGAGCCGAGCATCGGATTGCATCAAAAAGACAATGAAAAGCTCATTCAGGCATTGAAACGCCTCCGCGACCTCGGGAATACCCTCATCGTGGTGGAGCACGACGAAGAGACCATAAGAAGCGCGGATTACGTCGTGGACATCGGCCCCATGGCGGGCGTCTTCGGCGGCGAAGTCGTGGCGACGGGGACGCCGGAGGAAGTGGCGAGGTCGAAAGATTCCATTACGGGAAAGTATCTCCGCGGCGAGCTCAAAATCGAAGTGCCTAAGGAGCGCAGACAGCCGGACGGACGATATCTCGAAGTCCTCGGCGCATCGGAGCATAACCTCGCGAATATCGACGTTAAAATTCCCGTCGGGCTTTTCACCTGCGTGACAGGCGTCAGCGGCAGCGGCAAGAGCAGTCTTGTGGGCGGGATCCTTTATCCCGAGCTCACCAAACGTCTGAACGGTTCCAAAAAAGTGGTGGAAGGGAAATGTCGCGAGATCCGCGGCGTCGAGTATTTCGACAAAGTCATTGACATCGACCAATCCCCCATCGGGCGCACGCCGCGCAGCAACGCCGCCACCTATACTGGCGTTTTCACGGATATTCGAGACCTCTTTGCGAAGTCTCCCGACGCGAAGGAGCGCGGCTACGGCTCGGGGCGTTTCAGTTTTAATGTGTCGGGCGGCAGATGCGAGAATTGCTCGGGCGACGGCGTGATGCGCATCGAGATGAATTTCCTCCCCGACGTCTATGTCCCTTGCGAGGTCTGCGGCGGCAAACGCTATAACCGCGAGACTCTCGAAGTCAGATACAAGGGGAAGAATATCTCCGACGTTTTGAATATGACGGTGGAGGAGGCTTGCGACTTCTTCCGCAACATCCCCAAGATCTATAATAAGATCAAGACTCTTTACGACGTAGGTCTCGGCTATATCAAGCTCGGCCAGCCCGCCACGGAGCTTTCGGGCGGTGAGGCGCAGCGCGTGAAGCTCGCCACGGAGCTTGCGAAACGCAGCACGGGAAAGACGGTCTATATCCTCGATGAGCCCACGACGGGATTGCATAGTTACGACGTGGACAAGCTCTTGCATATCTTGGAGCGCCTGACGGAGGGCGGAAATACCGTCGTCGTCATCGAGCATAATCTCGACGTCATTAAAGTCTGCGATTATATCATCGATCTCGGTCCGGACGGCGGCGACGGCGGCGGCAAGGTCGTCGCGATGGGAAGCCCCGAAGAGGTGGCAAAGGTCCAAGGGAGTTATACGGGCGAATTCCTCCGCAAGATGCTTTGATTGCGCAAGAGTTCCGATATGCTTTCGCAAAGAAATACAAAAGAATCGCTGCCTGAAACGCAGCAAACAGGAGGTTATATGAGCATAGTCGTCGCGATGACGGGTGCGAGCGGGAATATGGGGCAAGCGGTGGTCCGAGAGACGATGGAGCTTCCTTATGTCCGTTTGCGCCTTTTGTTCCTTGACGAAAAGAGAGAGCGTCGCTTGAAGAAAAAGTGGGAAAAGCGCTATGGCGATCGCGTGGAGATCTTTTTCGGAAATCTGAAAAACGAGGAGGATTGCAGAAGGCTCGTTTTCGGCGCAGATTATGTCCTTAATATGGCGGCGGTGATCCCGCCTCTCGCGGATAAGCGTCCCGATCTCGCCCGAGACGCCAATGTTACAGGCGTCGGAAATCTCGTGACCGCGATCGAAGAATGCTCCCCTCAGCCGAAATTCATTCATATTTCCACCGTCGCGATATACGGAAACCGAAATCATCTTCATCCGTGGGGCAGGGTGGGAGATCCTCTTCTTCCGAGCGTCTATGACGAATACGGAATGGGGAAGCTCATCGGCGAACGCATCGTTTTGGAGAGTAAGATCGAGACCTGGGCGGTGCTTAGGCAGACGGGTATGCTGTATGAGAAATTGTTGATGTCCAATATTTCCGACGGGCTTATGTTTCATACGCCGTTCAACGTTCCGATAGAATGGGTGACAGACCGTGACAGCGGCGTTTTGATCAAAAATATTTTGAGGGAAGACCATGACCAAGGCGCGATCGGTTTTTGGAAAAATGTGTATAACATCGGCGGCGGCGCCGCGTATCGCACGACGGGATTCGAGACTTTCGATATGGGATTCGCCATGATCGGCGGAGGCGCGGAAGCATTTATGCGCCCGAATTGGCATGCGACGAGGAATTTCCATTGTATGTGGTTCTCGGACAGCGACATTTTGGAGCGTCGATACGCTTTCCAAAGCGCATCGCTTGCGGATTTTTGGTCGGATATCCGGAAAAAGAATAAGTATTTCGCCCTTGCGAAACCGTTGCCCGCCTCTTGGATTTCCGCGCTGGTCTTCAAACGGCTTTTGAAGGACGCGAACGCCCCGTATCGTTGGGTGAAAGAAGGGAATGAAGGGCGCGTCAGAGCGTTTTTCGGCGGCGAAAAAGAATGGGAAAGGATCGGAGAAAAGTGGGATAATTTCGAGGTTTGGTCTAAAAAGGAGATCGCGGGAATAGGTTGCGCCGAAGCGATCGATCCTTTTTACGCCGAGAAATGCAAATTGTCGCATGGCTACGATGAAAGCAAACCGGAGGAAGCGCTCGATCTCAAAGACATGAAGGAGGCGGCGGCATTCCGAGGCGGAGAATGCATGGCGGAGAGTTTTGAAAAAGGCGATATCTATGTCAAGCTGAATTGGAAATGCGCCGAAGGACACGAGTTTGCGGCGTCTCCTTTCACCGTCTTGAAAGCGGGACATTGGTGTCCGCATTGCGTTCGGGAAGGGCGATGGGCTTTTGACCTCCTTGCGAAAAAGAATCCCTTTTACGCGCAGGTATGGTATGACAGCCACGAAAAAAACGAGAACACGGTTTATTGGTATGACGAAGATCACGCGCCGCGTTTTGAGGTGATCGAATGAAAGCGATCAT
>CAMOUZ010000113.1 GCA_946626795.1 uncultured Clostridia bacterium | reverse complement strand
ATCGTGATCGATGCGGGGCTTACTTTCCCTTCGGAAGAGATGCTCGGCGTGGACGTTGTCATTCCGGATTTTTCGTATCTTGTGGAGAATAAAGAGAAAGTCAAGGCAGTGATCTGTACGCACGGTCACGAGGATCATATCGGCGCCATCTCGTATCTTTTGCAGGTCATCGACACCCCCGTCATTTTCGGTAGTACGCTCACTCTCGGACTCATTCGCGCCAAAATCGAGGAGTTTGGACTGAAAGCGAAGATGAAGACGGTTTCGAGCGGCTCGGAGATCTCCATCGATTGCTTTAAGATCAGGTTTTATAAAGTTTGTCATTCCATCGCGGGCGCCCTTGCGCTTTCCATCGACACACCGCAAGGAGTCATCTTCCATACGGGCGATTTTAAGATCGACCATACGCCGATCGACAATGAGCAGATGGATTTTTATGCGCTGGCGGAGCTCGGCAAGAAGGGCGTGAAGCTTATGCTCTCCGATTCCACGAATGCGGAGCGCCCCGGGCATACGATCAGCGAGAGGAAGGTAGGGGAGAGCATTTCGAGGATCTTTGCGGCGCATGCCGGCAGGCGCATTATCGTGGCGACTTTTGCCTCGAACTTGCATAGGATCCAGCAGATCCTCGACATCGCGGCGGCGAATGGCAGAAGAGTCGTGCTCAGCGGCAGAAGCGTCATCAAAGTGGTGGAGCTCGGCAAGACTTTGAACATCCTGCATTACGACGACAGTCTCATCGTGAATGAGAGTGCGATGAAGAAGATCCCGCCCGAGAAGCTCTGTATCATTTGCACGGGATCACAGGGCGAGAGGGTCAGCGCGCTTACGCGTATGGCGGCGGGAGAGCATCCGTCCATCACCGTCGGTATCAAAGATACCGTTATCATCTCCGCGAGCGCGATCCCGGGGAATGAAAAGAGCATTTATAACGTCATCAACAGCCTATACAGGCTCGGCGCGGAGGTGATTTATTCCGCCATTGAGGACGTCCATACTTCGGGTCACGCGCATCAGGAAGAGCTCAAAATGATGCTTTCCCTGATCCGTCCAAAGTTCTTTATCCCCGTGCACGGCGAGTTTCGCCATTTGAAGATCCATGCGGGCATCGCGCAGTCTCTCGGCATCCCGAAGGAGAATATCCTTCTCCCCGAGCTCGGTTGGAGCGTCGAGGTGGCGAAAGACGGATTGAAGAAGCTCGAAGGGATCAAGGCGGGGAATTCTTATGTGGACGGAGACGCCGTCGGCGATCTCGAACCCGTTATCAAGGATCGTCGCCAGCTCTCTGCGGACGGCTTCATCATCGTCCTTCTGACGATCAACGTGGAGAACGGGAAGGTTCCCGTACAGCCCGAGATCATCACGCGCGGCATGGTGGCTTTCACGGAAGAGGAGATCGCCGAGATGCGCAAGCAGATTCTTTCCACGGTCAAGAATATCAAGTATATCAACAGCGACAATCGCGATGCGATCAAGTCCGCGATCCGCCGCACGGTCAGGCGTATGCTGTATAGCAATGGGCAATCCACGCCGATGATCGTCCCGATCGTCGTGGAAAAATAAGCGGTGAAATAAGATGCCTTTCGAGCTTTTATCCCCTGCGGGAAGTATAGAGAAATTAAAGGTCGCCTGTCACTTCGGTGCGGACGCCGTCTATCTCTCGGGGAAGAAATACGGATTGCGCGCGTACGCAGAGAATTTTACGGAAGAAGAGCTTGCGGAGGCTTTTATCTATCTGCATTCCATCGGAAAAAAGGGATATGTTACGGTGAATGTCTTTCCGTATGACGAGGATTTCGAGGGGCTTTCTTCCTATCTTGTCTTTTTGGAAAAGATCGGCGCGGACGCGATCATCGTGACGGACGTAGGCGTGATCGCGCTTGCGAAAGAAGTGGCTCCGTCTCTCGAACTTCATCTTTCCACGCAGGCGAATACGCTGAATTCTCGCTCCGCGATGTTTTGGGCAGAGCAGGGGGTGAAGCGCGTGGTCGTCGCTCGCGAGCTTTCTCTCGATCGGATCAAGAAGATCCGCGACGCTCTTCCGCCCGAGGTGGAGATCGAATGCTTTGCGCATGGCGCGATGTGTATCAGTTACAGCGGCAGGTGTCTCCTCAGCAATTATCTCAGCGGACGGGACAATTATAAAGGCGAATGCGTGCAGGCGTGTCGCTGGAAATACGCGATTCACGAGCAGGGCAGGAAAGAAAGGGAATTCGGTTTGGAAGAGGACGAGCGCGGCAGTTACATTATGAACAGTCACGATCTCAAAACCATCACTTTCCTCGACGAGCTTATCAAAGCGGGCGTTACCTCTTTCAAGATCGAAGGCAGAATGAAGACGGCGTATTATGTGGCGAGCGTTACGGACGCTTATCGCAGAGCGCTCGACGCATATATCGCGTCCCCCGAGGATTTCCGCGTAAAAAAGGAGTGGAACGAACAGCTTTCCCTCGCTTCCAATCGAGGCTTTACGGAAGGCTTTTTAAGGGGCGGCAAGGGAGGCCCGGAGACCATATCCTATGAAGATTCGCACTCCAAAGGCGGCGCGGATTTCATCGCGAAAGTTTTGGGCTATGATTTTGAGAAAAAACGTGCTATAATAGAGCAAAGGAATCGTTTTGCGGTCGGCGATGTTTTGGAGATACTCTCACCAAACGCAGAAGTGCGGCGGCTTCCCGTCACGGAGATCGTGAATGAAGCGGGAGAGTCCCTCCGAGAGGCGATCCGCGTGCAAGAAGTACTGTATATCCCGACGGAAGAAGTCGTCTCCGAATGGGATATTTTGAGAAGGAGAAAAGCGTGAGTATTCGTTGGAATAAGCATCTTGTCATTCTCTATGATAAAGAAAAGAGCACGCTCATTTGCGACGCGCTGAAAAAGGCGATCGGTGCCTCTTTCCCCGAATGCGATATCGTGACGGTGGATGACGTCGGTTATCTTCCCGCGGGGAATCGAATATGGAGAGCGAAGACCACGAGTTTTTATGCGAAACGAGCGCGCTTTGTCGTGAGTTGGTATAGTAAATTCCGCGAAAAGAACGATCGCAGTCGGATCAAAGAAGAGCGCCCCGCGATCTCCACGGGCGAGCCTGCAAAGCTCTCTTTCTCGGAGCGTCGTTCCACGGCGATCTCTCGTATCGTGAATATCATCAATCGTTTCCGTCCTTCCATCATTGTCACCACCAATAAGTATTCTTTGAAATTGACGCTTCTCGCGCGCAAGATCACGGGTAGCGACGTGAAAATAGTCGCCGTCATCCCCGATTTCGCGCTTTCGGGCGGCTTTGTTCGTTCGGGCGTGGATCTTTACATGGTCGAAAACGAGATGCTGAAAGACGCTTTGATGCGGTTCGGTGTGGATCGGGATAAGATCGTTATCTCGGGAATGCCTTTTTCGGAGGAACAGCGCCCGACGAATTCCCGTCTCGAAGCGAGAAAACTCCTCGGCCTTACGGGGGATCTTCCTTTGATCGTTGTGAACGGAGGGGATTATTGCACCGCCACCATCAAGGATAAAGTAAGTCGCCTCATCGCGGAACACGGCAAGTATTCTCTTTTAATCTTAACGTATGGAAATCGTTCCATCGCCCGTTATTATAAGCGGCTTGCGGGGGAATATGAGGTCGAAGTTCTTTTTAAGCCCACCTTGGAATATCCGCTCGTCTTTGCGGCGGCGGATGTCATCGTGACCCTTCCGGACACGCATTTCGTCTTTTCCGCCTTTGTGAATAAGATCCCCGTCGTCTTGCTGGACGGTATCACGGTTTTGGAGCACGATATCTTCCATTATCTTGTGAGCGGCGCCCTCGTAACCCCCGCGAAGACGGCGGAAGAGACCTATGCTGCCGTGGAAGAATTGCTTCTCGATCCCGATCGTCGTGCGGAGATGATCGAGCGAGAGCAAGTGTATTATCTCAAAGAGCGCGACGCCTCGCAAGGACTTTTGTTCTATGATCTTTTGCGGCTCGGCTCGGGAGAGCAAGAGGGCGGGGGATAAGGCTTTCCCGACGCTTTTTTCATGGGAAAATCCCCCTCTCGATTATCGCGTAAGGGGGGTTTTT
>CAMOUZ010000112.1 GCA_946626795.1 uncultured Clostridia bacterium | reverse complement strand
CGTGGCAACCGCCGTGATCGTCCTCTTTTTCTGCCGCAAGAAAATCGGCGCGTGAGATCTCTTTTCCCCTCGCCGCCCGCCGCTCGGGATGATCTTCTCTGATCGCCGCATTATAGACCGTGAGATCCGCTTTCGCCGCCACCTCCGGTCTCTCTCCGAGATACACGTCATATCCTTCCGCGATGAGGCTTTCCAATCGCTCGGAAGACGCTCTGTCACTCCCCGACACAATGGCGCCGAGACGGGCGGCGATCTTGATGAGGGCGCTCATACTGATCCCGCCTACGCCGATAAAATGCACTCTTTTTCCTTCGATCCATCCTCGCATGGTATTTCTATATGCACCCCGAAAAGAAAATGTCAAAAAGGAAGACGTTGCTTCATCTTAATTTGCGCCGCTTATGCGCGAAAGACCTCTTTTCAAAGAAAACCCGCGGCAAAACGGCGCGACGATCTAAAAGAGACAGGTCGAAGCAATGTCTTTAAAGGGAAAAGGTCAAAAAGGCGGCTCGGGCGGCGAAAACGCTAAAAAAGAGGGATAAATAAAAAAGTTCCGCAAGCAAAAAAGACCTACGAAACTTCCTTTCAACAGGATAAAAGCGATCTTACGTAAAGAAAAGAAAGAAACTATTCTTGCTGATCGAGCTGCTCTTGATACGCTTTCAGGATGAGCTCGGAGATCATCGCGCGGGCATCGGGATTGATGGGATGCGCGATATCCTTAAACTCGCCTTCGGGGGTCTTTCTGCTCGGCATCGCGATGAAGGGACCGTTATTTCCCTCGATGATCTTGATGTCGTGCACGGCGAAGCAGGCGTCGATCGTGATGGAAGCGACCGCCTTCAACTTCCCATTGTCACTCTTTGCAAGCCTAACTCTTACATCTGTGATATTCATACAGCACCGCCTTATGGGTTATATGAATATTATAGCATAAGAGAGGCTATTTGTCAATACACAAATTTTTCCGAAAAAATGCGGAAAATTCGGGATTTTTTCAAAAAAAAGTGAGAGTAAATCAGATGCCCTCTTTTAAGGCTTTTACGTCGATCTTCCCGAGATTGGTGCGCGGAAGGGCGGGAAGATAAAGGATCTTTGTCGGAAGGGCGTAACGAATGAGATGACGAGTCAGATGAGCGCGTATCTTTTCGGTCTTGATTTCGTCGATTTCTTCCGAATCATCCGATATAAACAAAGCAATTCTCGGCTTTCCGTTTTCCCTGTATTCCACCGCCGCCGCTTCCTTCACGAAGGAAAGCTCCATCGCGGCGCGCTCGATCTCCAAAGGATAGACATTCATCCCGCCGATCACGATGATCCTCTTCTTTCGACCCGAAAAAGCGATATATCCGTCCTCATCACGGAAGCCGAGATCCCCCGTCAAAAGGTACTCGCCGGAGAAGTCCTCCTGCCCGAGATATCCTTTCATCATACAGGGCGTGGAAACGGCGATCTCGCCGATCTCCCCCGCCTTCCGCTCCGAGCCGTCCTCTCCGAGGATCTTGACAGACGCATTCACGGGCTTTCCGATCCTGCCGATCTTATCCTCTCCGAAGGAATTCGCCACGCAGACCGAGACCGTCTCCGCAAGCCCATAGCCTTGATAAAGGCGGGTGGAAACCCCTGCGGCGGACGCCAGCTCGTCATATTCGCGCTTTACATTTTCGGGCAAGGTGTCGCCCCCCGAAAAAGCGAGGCACATATGCTTGATCCCTTTGCGAAAATCCTTCTCCGCAAGCAATTTACGATACATATTCGGCACGCCGAGAATGATATTCACTTCGCCCTTTCTGACGTACTTCGCGATGCGTTTTGCGGCAAAACAAGGAAAGATCACCCCTCTCGCACCCCCCGACACCGCGCCGTGCAGCGAGGAGGAAAGCCCGAAGCCATGGAAGAAAGGCAAAGCGAGCAAAACGGAATAACGCGTGAGATCCACCTTCGCGAGAGAAAGCGTCGCTTCGGCATTCTCATTGAAGGCGCGATTTGTGACGCGAATGATCTTGGGCTCCCCCGTCGTGCCGCCGGAAGGCAGATAAAAAGCGACGTCCTCGGGCTGACCTTCGGACGAGATCTCACTCGCAGACAGTCGATCATAGGGATACTTCTCCCCTGCGCTCTCTTTTCTTGCGCGGAAGGAGGCGAAAAAACGCTTGGCGGGAGGCAGGAAACTTATGCCGTCGCAAATCACCTTGGGAACGCCCATATCCTCCGTCAGAGACGAGAGGCAAACGAGCAGACTCGCCCCCGCTTCGCGGACGCTCTCCGCCAATGCCTCCGCGGGAAGCAAAGGATGGGTCACAAAAGCGACGGCGCCGAGGGCATTCACCGCATAGATCGTGAAGATACATTCGGGGATATTCGGGAGATTGAGCGCGACGACGGAGCCTCTTTTCACGCCCCTTTCGCGGAGAAACTCCGCCATGCCGCCGATGCGCCAAAGCGTCTCTTCACCGCTGAATTCCCGCCCGAAGAAAGAGAGGCAAGACTTACGTCCCGCCACACCTTTCGCGAAATATTCGTATGCGCTGATCTTTGCGTCCATTCGATGTCCTTCTTACTCTCGGATAGTCTTATGATATAGCATATCCGCGCGCTGTGTCACGCATTTTCTTCACTGTTTTCAAGAGGAGGCTCGACTGTCTCCGCTGGGATGACATCCGCTCCGTCCTTCTCTTCGAAAGGATCTTGCTCCTCCCCCTCATCTCCCTTGGGCTCTCCCTTGGGCTCTTCGATGGAGACCGCGTCCTCGCCGACCTCTTCGACTTCTTCCGTCTCGGGCACCTGCTTTCCGATGGTCTTAAAATAGATATATCTCGTCACCGCGTAGGTCAGGAAAGAGATCGTGAAGCCGGCCGTCACGTCCGAGAGGAAATGTGCGCCGAGCACGATCCTCGAATACGCCATCGTGAAGGTATAAAGCCCCACGATGAAAGCCGTAGTCCTCTCCTTCTCTCGTTTCTCCGGGAAGACCTCGCCGAGGGCGCAAAACGTAAAGAGCGCGCCTGCGGAGGCCGTATGTCCCGAGGGGAAGGAATGATGTCCGTGAAGAGTAAAACCATTGATCTTATACCAATTCGTGTAGATGGAGAAATCCCCCGCCGCCGCCATTTCGCGAAAACGCGGACGACCCCAAATGTACTTGATGAGATTTACCAAAATGATATTGGACAAAATGCAGACGATGGAGGCGAATCCGAAGAAAATAAGCCATTTTTTCTTCTTCTCCCCCTCGATCCGTCCGACGAGATAAAGGGTCAAAGGGGTGAAAAGCGCCGCGGAGACCGCGCCCGTCACATAGGGCAACCAAGAGATCTCGATGCTCGTCTCATTGATCGCCATATAGCCGAAGACAAACCAAGAGGCGACCATACCCGCCACGCACCCCACCTGCTTCAAGAGCTTACGGTCTTTCGTCGGATCGACGAGGAAGAACAAGAGCGCGAAAGTCACGCTCCAAATCAGGAAGGGCGGGAAGATGCCCGCACCCTCGAAGATCTGCGCCATAATATTCGACGGACCGTACAGCGTGTGGGCGATTTTCAGATCATATAGCCCGCCGAGCACAAAAAGTGCCGCCACAATAAAGAAAAGAACGATATACGTGATCTTCCTTGTTTTTGTCATATTTCCCTCCTTATGCGCCGAAATCGAGAGTGGGAAGAGCATCCGCATTGAAGCTCCAAAACTCTTCATTATATTCGTGCGCCGCATAAACGGTATCTCCGTAAAGATCGGATATATCCGAATATTTTACATTATCATAGACGTGCTCCTCGGAGAGCGCATCCTCGACAAGATCGCCGTAAAGATAAGCATTGTCATGGATCTCGCAGGTGAGCGCATTCTCCCCCACCGTCAAGAGGGCGACCCGTCCGATGAGAACGGGGACATTCAACACCGAGACGACATGCGCCATGGTGGACTCCGCCTCGAAGGAGAAGACGCCCACCGCGCCGCCGAGGGTATCCGCCGATAGGATGACGTCATCTGCGATCACCGTATAATTCAGCCAGCCCAACAGGACTGCCGCCACGCCGCCCGCATAGGCGTCTCCGCCCGTCGCGGAGAGAGAGGAAGCTGCCACACGGACATTGGAAGCACCGCTGAGATAGCCGCCGACACCGCCCGCAAGGACATATGCCTCCG
>CAMOUZ010000111.1 GCA_946626795.1 uncultured Clostridia bacterium | reverse complement strand
AGTGCCTCCGTCACATGGAGGAAGTCAGGGGTTCGAGTCCCTTATTGCCCACCAACCGTGAATAATACGAACTCTTTTAAAATGGGGGTTCGTATTATTCTTTTTAAGGGACTTCTTCGCTTTCAAATCAAGCGACATACTTTAATGTCCGGAAAAAGCATCTTCATTAAGCGCCTCGGTAATTTTGGATCCTCTCTTTTTTCTAAGTTGCAAAGGAAAATGGGGAGATGCTATAATATGGATAAAAAGGGGGTTTATAATGAAAAAATTCTTGACGGCATTAGCTGTGGTTTTGCTCGTATGCATGGCAAGCGTTTTTGCCCTCACCGCCTGCGAGATCAAGTTGGAAGAGATGGATGGAAACGAGTATTACACTGCCACGGAAAAGGAACACAGTGTGGAACTGATAGACGCGTTTTTTGCGGAAACGCTGGAGAGTCCCGATTTCGTCGTTACTTGCCGAGACAAAGATGGTGTCGTCCTTTACACCGAAACGGTGAAGGGCACTTCCTCCTACACCTTGTATAAAGACGGCTCGAAGACCTATGCCTTCAAGAAGGGGGAGCATTTTTACGTCGCGCAGATCACCCCGAATGAAGGAGCGGCGCCTCTTGAGACCCACGTCTACTATTGCTCGGACAGCACCAAGCCCGGATATTACGCAGGCGCTCAAGGCAACACAATGGCGGATATGTATGCGTCCGATTATTGCCGATTCATGAGCAAATACGCCGGCACGGGCATCATCAAAGACCTCTCGGAAGAGGGCGCGACCTTCCATTGCACGACCCACATTGAGAGGATCGATAACTACCCCACCGGATCATTGGAATTTGCTTATACCGCAGACAAAGCCGACATCGCTCTCACGGCATCTTCCGAAGGGGACAAGGTGAATAGCCTTCGTTTGGTGATAAGCGAAACCGCCGAAGGCGGACATGCCGACGACTTGACTTGGACGTTTGTTTATGGAAATGCTTCCATCACCCTTCCCGACACCGATGCTTGGGACGGGGAAAACAAATGACCGTATGATCTCTATCAATATAGGAGGGCTCGATATGAAGAAAATGAAACGATTTTTACGCACGATCCTTTCTGTATTCGCCGCGGCGATCTTGATGGGCGTCATCCCCGCTTGCGCCTCACGTCCGACCGCCAAGTCCGGTCCGAAATACGTGGCGCACAGAGGATACAGCCAAGATTACGTGGACAACACCGAGGAATCCTTCCGCGCGGCGGCGAAGATGGGCTTTTACGGCATCGAGACCGACATCCGCAAGACGAAAGACGGCTTTTTCGTCTGCAATCACGACGCCACCGTGGAATACGCCGACCGCACGAAACAGGAGATCTCCTCCGCTCGCCGCGACGAGCTTCTCTCTCGCCCGCTTAAAAACAACAAGACGGAACAAGACGCCTATCTTTGCACCTTCGAGACCTATCTCCAAGTCTGCAAGGAGGGCGGAAAAACGGCAGTCATCGAGCTGAAAGATCTCTTCGGCAAGAGCGATATACGGAAGATCCTCGACGTCATCGACCGAGAATACGACAGGGAGCACGTCACCTTCATCTCCTTTTATTACCTCTCGCTTCTACGCGTGAAAGACGTGGACGATTCCATCCCCCTACAATATCTCTCCCAGACAGAAGAGGATCCCGTCTTCGAGAGCTGTCTCGGCGACAAGATCTCCATCGACGTGAAACACACCGTCTTGACGGAAGCGCTGGTGGAGACTTTCCACGAGGCGGGACTCACGGTCAACGTATGGACGGTGGATGAAGAAGCCGTACTCCAAACCGCAAAGGAGCTAGGCGTGGATTACATCACGACTGACGTATTCTGCGAAAGTCGATGAGACGCGCTGCTAAGCGTCTGTAAGGGTCAAGCGCTTTGCTCGGACAAGAGACAAACCATAAAGAAAAAGTCCGTCGGAACTCCGACGGACTTTTCATTATAACGTTGTTTTTATCGAATCTCTGCTTTTATCGAAAAAGCACGGACAGACTTCACGCTGTTCTCCGCACTCTGGCGTGTGCTGTAACTCTCGCCGAAATAACGCAGGCGAGCACGGGCGGAAGCACGAAGAATAAACTTGTAATTCCCGTTCTTGTCCTGATAAATCATAAAAATGCCCGTTTCCGTGGCTTTCTTAAAGGATTCTATCCCGTTTCGCGCGCCTTGTTCCGTCGTGAAGGCGGGGCTTTCCAAAAGGAGCTGACCGTTATTCGCCTTTAAAAGGAAATAATAATTCCCGTTTCGCACCTCGATCTCGTATTTTCCGCCGAGCTTATAATCGGATTCTTTCATCGGCGGAGTGTCAAGCAGGACGGCATTCTCGCCGGCATCGCTCTCCTCGCCGGATTCCACCGCCTTACGTATAACGGCGTGGAATGCAAAATTCTTTACGGACTGGATGGCGCTTTCCGCGCTTTGACGGCTGCGATAACTCTCTCCGTAATACAACATCTGGGAACGCGGCGCACGCAACACGAATTTAAAATTCCCGTTTTTGTCCGCGTCGATGCGGAAGTCACCTGTCTCCACCGTCTTTTTAAAGGTATCGATCGCCTTCTTCGCGCCGATCTCGGAAGCATAATCCGAGCTACGGAGAAGAAGCTGACCGTTATTCGCTTTCAAAAGAAAATAATATGCGCCGTTCTCTTGAATGATTTCATATTTTCCGAAGCTCTTCGGCTCCGATTCTTCCTCGCTCTTTTCGGCAGGAACCGATTTTTTCGCAGTCTTCTTCTCTTGCGCGGGATCCGGCGCTTTCTCTGCGGGAGAGATCACTTGCTCCGCTTTTTGCGAAGCTTTTTCTTCGCTCTTTTCCGGCAAGACTTCCGCCGAAACCGCAACGGGCTTTTTCGCATCCGACGACGGGACTGCCTCGGGCGCGGGCTGCTTTGCGGGCGTGGGAACAGGCTCTTCCTTGACGGAGATTTCTTTCGGCTCTTCTTTGGCGAGGATCTCTTTCGACTCTTCCTTCTTCTCGGGGAGAAGCTCTGTTTGGGGCGCTGCGGGCGCTTCCTTTTCAGGTTCGGCCGCAGTCGCTTCTTCCCCTTTGGGCGCTTCCGCCCTTTCCCGAGGCGCTTTCTCTTCTTCTGCGGGCTTCTCCGCCTCGGCTTGGAGGGGCGCTTCGACTTCTTCCGTCTTCGCCTTCTTCTTGCCGGGCATAAGGAAGATCACGAGCAAAAGCGCCGTCAAAAGCACCACGCCCACAAGCACAAGAAACGTATTATTGACGAAAAGCGTACTGCCTCCGAAAAAATCGGGAAGCCCGATCTTCTCCGCAAGGCCTTTGAAAAAATCATTCAACGCCGACATACAGATCCCCCAAAGGCTCGTCCGCTCCTTACGCCTTCTTGCCTTTCTTTCCGGGCACGAGGACGATCACGAGCACGAGCGCGATAATCACCACAAGACCGACGAGCGTAAGGAAAAGATTATTGACGAAAAGCGTGCTTGCTCCGAAAAACTCGGGAAGACCCATTTTCTCCGCTATTCCTGCGAAAAACTCATTCAATGCTGTCATTTCGACCCCTTTACGCGCGAGAATGCGCGTCTCTTCTTAATACCTAGATGATACTATATTTCTCTCGATTTGTAAAGATTATTTAAAAAGGTTCTCCCCGAAAAAGGTATCGCGCAAAAGAAAAAAACGTGCTATAATAAATATTTGAAGGGATGATATCCCCAAAGGACAGGAAATGGAAACGATCATCGGCGACAGCGAAAAAGACATCGAAAGAGCGGCGGAGCTCCTACGCGAAGGAGCGCTCGTGGCTTTCCCCACCGAGACGGTCTACGGGCTCGGCGGCAACGCGATGGACAGCGCCGCGGCGAAAAAGATCTATGAAGTCAAAGGTCGTCCTTCGGACAACCCTCTCATCGTCCACCTCCTCTCTTGGGAGGACGTGAAGAAGGTCGCTCTTCCCACGAAGGAAGCCAAGGCGCTTTACGACGCATTCTGCCCGGGGCCCTTGACGATGATCCTCAAAAAACTCCCCTGCGTCCCCGACGAGACGACGGGCGGAAGAGCCACCGTGGCGCTCCGTTTCCCCTCGCATCCCGTCGCGCGCAAGCTCCTAAGGCTCGCAGGCGTCCCCATCGCCGCTCCGAGCGCGAACGTCAGCAAGCCCGTCTCCC
>CAMOUZ010000110.1 GCA_946626795.1 uncultured Clostridia bacterium | reverse complement strand
ATGCGTCTCGATCTGTCGGAGGACGCCACGCAAGCCGAATTCGATCGTTATGCAAGCAAGCCCGAGCCTTTCTTTGAAGAGGACGTTGACATTCTGGGCTTGACGGTCGAAGAAAAGGCGGATAAAATCGCAAAGGCTCGCGCGCGCTGGGAAAAGGATTGCGAAGCGGCAGCCGCGCGCATTTGTAAGGACGAGACCGGCATGCCTCGCGGCGTCGTCATCTCCCTTGCGGACGCGGTGAATTATGTCATTTCGGACGTTTTACTCGGACGTCGCATTCCTTTTTCGCGGGAAAAATGCGAAGAAATATTCGATCTCTTTTTCGATCTTTCCGTAACGACGAAGCCCAAAACGGCGGAGGAAAACGCCCTTCTTTCCGAGCGCTTCGGGATCGATTTGGATAAGGAGACGCAGGCTGTCGCCAAGTACACGGAGCATCGGGATTTCTATGCTTGGAAGTCTTGGTGTAAAGCGCAGCTTTGGGAGAAAGAGTCCAATATGAGCGCCTATATGTTCGGGTATGTTTATAAGAGAGAACGCGCCAAAACCGAGCGCCTGTCCTTCGACGATTATATGCGTGTTGCGAATATCGAGCATCAGCGTTGGATGCGCGTGCATATGTGTAACGGCTGGACCTTTGCGAATGAAAAGCGGAAGTCCCGTCGCGCGCATAACTGCATCTTGCCGTTCTATGGCATCGCCTTGAAAAACACCTATTCTTTCGATCTTATCAACGTTGCTTGGGGGATGAAAAAGCCCTCTTTGGATCTCTCCGAATAGGATAGATCACTGTGCGGTTTTTGAAAAAGTCCCGCGGCGCGCTTATCGCTCACGGGACTTTTTTGTCGCTTTTCGCCTTTTTTCTTTCTTTGTTTTACCTTATTTCTTTTTACTTTCCGTGGCATCTTTTTGCTTGCTCTCGCTTCTTAAAAAAGATATAAACGAAAAAACAATGCTTGACAAGCCGAATTAAATTGTGTAAAATTAAATTGTATCCAATATAAATTGCCGGCGGTTAAGTTTCTTCTGTAAACAGCAAGCGGATGGCAGCTCGGCAAAAGGGGAGAGAAAATGGACAGAGCAAAAGAAATCACGAAAACAAGTATTGTCGGTATCGGCGCGAATGTCGGGCTCACGGCGTTGAAGGCGGCTTTCGGCTTTATTGCGGGCTCTATGGCGCTCGTGATGGATGCTTTGAATAATTTGACCGACGCGCTTTCCTCCGTCGTCACCTTGATCGGCGTCAAACTCGCCAAACGCAAGCCGAATAAGAAGCATCCCTATGGATATGGGCGCATTGAGTATTTCAGCGCGATGATCGTCGCCGCCATCGTGCTTGCGGCGGGCGTAACAGCGCTTGTGGAAGCCATTCAAAATATCATTTCCCCGAGCTTGCCGAATTATACGATCTATACTTTTGTGGTCATCGGGGTCTCCATTGTCACGAAAATATTGCTCGGCTTGTTCTTCGGGAAGAGGGGAAAGCTCTATAATTCCGACGCCCTCGTCGCTTCGGGAAAGGACGCCACGTTCGACGCCGTGATTTCGGGCTCCACCTTGATCGGCGGTATTGTCGCCATTGTCTTTAAGTATTCCGTGGAAGGGATCGTCGGCGCTTTGATCTCGCTTTTCATTATGAAAGCGGGCTTCGAGATGCTCTTTGAGTCCATCGGTCACGTCATCGGAAATCGCGTGGACAGCGAAATATCCCTTGATATCAAACGGACGATCTGCGAGGTAGAAGGCGTGAACGGAGCGTATGACCTCATCTTGCATAATTACGGTCCGGATAATGCGATCGGCTCCGTGCATGTCGAAGTCTCTTCCGATCTCACCGCCGCCGAGTTGCATGAACTCACGCGGAAGATCCAAGCATCGGTTTATGCAGAGTACAAAGTCTTTTTGACCGTTGGTTTTTATGCTTTGAACGAGCGCTATGCGGAGCAGAATCTCCGCATTCGGGAGCTCGCCACGGCGCATGAAGGCGTCCTCGGCACGCATGGTTTTTTCGTGGATGAAGAGGGAATGCATTGTAATTTGGACGTCGTCATCGATTTCACCGTTCGGGACAAAGCCACTCTCGCCGAGGCATTGAAGAAAGAGATCGCGGAAGTGATGCCCGGATATGAAGTCTCTCTGAATTTCGACGCAAATTACAGTGATTGACGGAGCGTATTTCGGAGATATTTTCGGAAGATCGCCCTTTAAAAGGGGCTTATAAACGGCCGATTTTTCGGCAAAAAAGGAGGAAAAGAGGATGTCAATCTATGATTTCAAAGTAAAAGACAATGCAGGGCAGACCGTGGATATGGCGGATTATCAAGGCAAGGTGCTCCTTATCGTGAATACGGCGACGGGCTGCGGTTTTACGCCGCAATATGACGGGCTCCAAGATCTCTATGAAAAGTACGCGGAGCAGGGCTTCGAGATCCTCGATTTTCCTTGTAATCAGTTCGCTGGACAAGCTCCGGGCTCGGATGAAGAGATCGCCTCTTTTTGCACGGGTCGCTTCGGCATCACCTTCAAGCAGTTTGCGAAGATCAAGGTGAATGGCAAGGAGGCGGATCCCCTTTACGTCTATTTGAAGAAAGAGCAGGGCGGCGTGCTCGGCAGTCGCATCAAATGGAATTTCACGAAGTTTCTCGTGGATCGCGAGGGCAGGGTGGTGAAGCGTTTCGCCCCCACCGTCACGCCCGCCGCGTTGGAAAAAGATATCAAGGAGGTGCTTTAATATGCAGTACGCTTACAAGACGAAAGACACTTGCGCGGTCGAGATCCGTTTCGATATGAATGACGGCGTCGTCTCGAACATCGTTTTCATCGGAGGTTGCAACGGAAATCTCAAAATGATCTCCAAACTTCTCGAAGGGAAGAGCGCGGAGTATATCATCTCGCATTGCGAGGGAAATACCTGCGGCAGACGTCCGACCTCCTGCGCGGACCAGCTTGCGAAGGCTGTGAAAAAAGCGGTTTCCGAGTGATGTCGTACGAAATCCTTCGCCTCGATCGTCAGCTTTGTTTCCCGCTCTATGCCGCTTCGCGCGCCGTGGTGCGCCGTTACGAGCCGCATTTGAAAGCGCTCGGTCTGACGTATACGCAGTATATCACCCTCCTTTGCCTTTGGGAGCAGGACGCTCTTTCCGTGAAGGAACTTTCCGAGCGTCTTTATCTCGATTCGGGGACGCTTTCCCCCCTTCTCGTCACGCTTGAAAAGAAAGGCTTCGTCCTGCGCGCTCGCTCGAAAGAAGATGAGCGTGTGGTCACGGTCTCCTTGACGGAAGAGGGCAGAGCCCTGGAAGAAAAGGCGAAGGATATCCCCCTTGCCGTAGGGACTTGCCTACCTGTCACACCGAAGGACGCCGCGGAGCTTTATCGGCTTCTTTATCGTCTCCTCGGGAGATGACCGTCAAGCGTCCCTCTTGCCTGGGAAATCATTAGTTTTCAGAGGAGCCTCTTTCTCTCTCTCTCTCTCTCTCGGAAGGAGGCTCTTTTCTTCTCTTTCGCTCTGTTTATTTTCTTTTCCCGCCATCTCATTTTGAGAAAAGTTGTTTTTCGCGGAAAAAACTGACCCGTGTCTATTGTATTCTCGCGCTAATGTATGTTATACTGAATGCGTATATTTTATATACGCGGAGGTGTGTATGGATCGGAAGAGGCTGTCTCTCATATTGACGATGACCCTTGTGCTTCTTGTCGTTTGCCTTTGTTTCTGCGCTTGCAATATCAAGACCACGGTGGGAGACGTCACGGTCGCGATGTCCGATTCCGGCGTGACCTTCTCGTACGGAGACCATACGACGTTCGTCTTTTCGACGGATGACGCGCCCTTTTTCTCCGTCGATGCGGACGGTTCCGTTTCTTTCTCTTCCGACGCGGGGGAGCATACCCTCGTCATCAATGCGGTAGATCCCGATGATCAGGAAAAAGTGCTTGCGACCGTCACCGTGAAATACACCACGGTGGCGATCTCTCTTTCTTCCCTCACCACGAAGGACAGGACGGCGTCTTGGAGCGCCGTTGCGAAAGAGACTCTTCTCAAAGTGGACGACGGCGATTTCGCGCCCTATGCCGAGACTTCTTATACCGTGCGCGAGACCGCGAAGATCACGGTGCGCGCCGTGGGCGGCTTCGACGTCGAGAATATGATCTTTTAC
>CAMOUZ010000109.1 GCA_946626795.1 uncultured Clostridia bacterium | reverse complement strand
TGGCCGCTCCCATATTATTCGCGTCTTTGATCCCAAAATCAATGACTTTGCCGATCGTCGCGCTCTCAATGAAAAGATCGCTCCCATCTTTTCCGAGAACGGTACAGCCGCTTCCCGTCACCGTCCATTGCGAAGTCGGCGTCATCTGCGTCCCGAGCTCCAAAGGATAACGATACTGTCTTTCCGCCGTTGAAAAATGACTGCTCGTGGAGCATGCCGCCCTGCAAACGTATCCTCCGTCGATGAGGGTCGCGCCGAGAATCAAAGCTTGTCCGAAAGTGGAGCAAGCGCTATACATTCCGATGAAAGGAATGTCGAGCTCACGTGCGGAAAAAGAAGAAGTAATGATTTGATTTAAGAGGTCGCCGCCGATATTCACTTCGATGTCCGAAGGCGAGAGCTTCGCCGCAATGATCGCGCCGGAAATGGCGCTCATATGCAATTTGCATTCCGCTTTTTCAAAAGAAGGCTGTCCGAAATCATCTTTCCGAAGGCGCTTATCGAAATAAACGTCCAATGGCCCTTCCGCTTCTTTCGGTCCGACGATGCTGTATCCCGATAATATCCTCGGTTTATTCCGAAAAACGACGGTTTGTTCTCCGAAATTCATTGTAATACCCCGATAAGCCAATAAATGAATCCTACGCCGATGGAAGCGGTGACTCCGCTGACAATGATCGGACCCGCGATCACAAACATTTTGCACATCACACCGAAAACCACGCCTTCGGAACGATACTCCATCGCGGGCGAGACGACGGAATTCGCAAATCCCGTGATGGGGATGATAGACCCGCCTCCCGCGAATCTGCCGATATTATCATACACACCTATTCCCGTTAAAAATGCGCCGAGAAAGATCATCACGGCGGAAGTGACTTGTCCGACGAGTTTTTCGTCCGCCGTCGGAACAATGAGCTTGAAAATATCGCTTACTCCCTGCCCGATCATACATATGATCCCTCCGACGAGAAAAGCGAAAAAGAGGGTCGGAAGTTCTTTGCTTTTCGGGGCGGACTCTTTATCGAGTTTCAAGTATTCTGTTCGACTCAGCATTTCGTTCTATCTCCGTATAATTCTTGTAATATCGCTCGCTCGCCTCGTAATCCTTGGGCGCGAGATGATTCGACCTCATTTCCTTCTCCATACGGGAAGTATGTGCCGCGCTTCGGGCTTCTATACCTCGTCCTCTTCGACAAAAACTTCGCAAATAGGGAAAATGCGGATAAAAAGAGGCAAAAAGAGGGCTTTTGCTTTGCGATAGGATATACATTCGGAGGACGTTATGGAATTTCAAACGAATATTTTAAAAGAAACAATGACAGTCTCTCTCATCGGGGATCTGGACGAAAAGAATGCGCGAGAAGTCAGAGAATATCTCGATGAGAACATTCGGCAATATGATTTCTACACCCTATTGCTTGATATGAAAAAAGTGGATTTTATGGATAGCACGGGCATCGGCGTCTTGCTCGGACGATATAAAAAACTGCAATCCAAAGGCAGAGAACTCTGCGTAAGGAATCTCAACGCGCAACTCGACAAAGTCTTCCGCGTGAGCGGACTGTATCAAATCATCAAGGCGGTATAAATATGAAAGTAATCAATAATGTAAAAATGATCCTCCCCGCAAAGCGGGGCAACGAAAGTTTCGCGAGAGCGAGCGTAGCCGCCTTTTGCGCATCCCTTTCCCCCACCATCGAGGAGATCAACGACATAAAAACGGCGGTTTCGGAGGCAGTGACCAATGCGATCGTGCATGCCTATACCGATGAAAGCGGGGAGATCCTCCTCGAAGTCGTCCTCTACGATGACAAAGTCGTCGATATCACCGTCACGGATGAAGGAAAAGGATTGGAAGACCCCGATGAAGCGCGCAAGCCCTTCTTCACGACTAAACCGCAGGAAGAACACAGCGGAATGGGCTTTACAATCATGGAAGCTTTTATGGATACTTTGGAAGTGACGTCAGTCATCGGGCGCGGAACGACGGTGAAATTGCGCAAAAAAATAGGAAAAAATGCTTGATCACGAAGAGACGATGCGTCTCATCGAGCTTGCGCAAGAGGGAGACGAGGCGGCAAAGTCCGCTTTACTCGAACATAATATGCCGCTCATTAAATCCATCGTTAAGCGTTATAGGAGCACCGTCATAGAATATGACGACCTCATCCAACTCGGATCCTTGGGCCTCTATAAAGCGATGATGAATTTCAATAAATCTTTCGGCGTTCGTTTTTCTACTTATGCCGTCCCGATGATCAGCGGGGAGATAAAGAGGCAGATTCGAGACGACGGACCGATCAAGGTCTCGCGTTCAACAAAAGCGCTTGCCATACTTATGAATAAGTATATGGAAGAATTCCGAAATGAAAAGGGACGAGAGCCGACCATCGCGGAGATCGCCGAGCATTTCAAAACGGACGAATTCGAAGTCGTTTATACCCTCGACAGTACCAAGATGCCGCTTTCTTTATACGAAAAATACGATGATGACAGCAGCTCATATCTCATAGATAATATAAAGACCGTAGATGGGACGGAAGATATGATTGATAAGATCATGATAAAAGATCTCATCGATTCCTTAGACGAGCGAGATAAAAAGATCATCCTATTACGTTATTATCGTGACAAGACGCAGAGTGAAGTTGCGAAAATTCTCGGGGTTTCGCAGGTCCAAGTATCGAGACTCGAAAGCAAGATCTTGCTCTATTTAAAGGAGAAACTATCTTAAATTAACCGTGAATTCATTATAATTATAAAAATAGGCGCGTTAATTCAAATTAAACGCGCCTATTTCGGCTTTCTTTTACTTATTTCTTTGCAGGCTTCAATGCCTCCGTCACGCCGGCGAGCGTGCCCGTGATATTCTGCAATTCGGAAGGAATGATGATCTTCGTGGACTGCCCTTTCGCAAGCTCCACAAGCGCCGCATAACCCTCCAAAGTAAGATACGCGGCATTCGGATTTGCGCTGTTGATGAGATCCACGGCTCTCGCCTTACCTTCCGCCTCTGCGATAAGCGCGGCCTTCTCAGCTTCCGCAGCGAGAATCCTCGACTCTTTCTCCGCTTCGGCGCGCAAAATCTTCGCTTGCTTCTCGCCTTCGGCTACGAGGATATTGCTCTTTTTCTCACCTTCTGCACGAAGGATCGCCTCTCTCCTCTCGCGCTCTGCGCGCATTTGCTTTTCCATCGCCTCTTGGATATCTTTCGGCGGAAGAATATTTTTAAGCTCTACGCGGTTTATTTTGATTCCCCAAGGATCGGTCGCTTCGTCAAGGATGATCCTCATCTTGGAATTCACCGTATCACGGGAAGTCAAGGTCTCATCGAGTTCAAGCTCGCCTACGATATTACGAAGTGTGGTCGCCGTGAGGTTCTCGATGGCGGAAAGCGGCTTATCTACACCATAGGTGTAGAGCTTGGCATCCGTGATCTGAAAATAAACGACCGTATCGATCTGCATCGTAACATTATCTTTCGTAATGACGGGTTGCGGCTTAAAATCCGCAACGATCTCTTTGAGAGAGATGGGGCGCGAAGTACGATCAAAGAGCGGAAGGACGAAATGCACGCCCGTTTCGAGCGTCTTGCGATACTTTCCGAGGCGCTCCACCGTAACTGCCGTCGCCTGCCTGACGACGCGAATACCCGTGCAAAGCACGAGAAGTATGACGATGCCCAATATCAATAAAACAATTCCAGCAGTAGTCATGATCTTTCTCCTTTTCTTTTATTTCGCTGCCGTTTGGTCGGCGCGTTTTACGACAAGTTTATTTCCCTGAATGGCGAGGATCTCCACGATCTCTCCTTCTTCAATGGTCTGAGTCTCATCCTCGGGGACAGCGCTCCAAACGACGTCGGATATCTTTACCGAACCGAGACTGCCGAAAGACGCCGTCGTGAGCATATAGACCTTCTTCCCGATCAAAGTGTCCGCATTCGTCTTTTCATTCATATGACGAAGAAGAAATCTCTTTGCAATGGGACGCAGTCCGATGATGAGGACGGCGGAGAGCACGACAAAAACGATGAGCTGTACGATCCAGCTAATATTTTTGAAGGCGCTTAATATGAGCGCGACGATACCGCTCACCGTAAACCAAATGGACGTCATATCCAGCGTGAAGAGCTCAACGATCGTTGCTACGACGACCACGCCGAGCCACACCCACAATGATATTTGCGGCATAGCTATCACCTCCTTATTAGTATAATTATATATTAATTTCGTTATTTTGT
>CAMOUZ010000108.1 GCA_946626795.1 uncultured Clostridia bacterium | reverse complement strand
AAGAAGTCTTCTCCCCCGCCTGTATCTATGAAAGAAGCAACTCCCCCGTCCGCGAAAAAGAGGGACTGAAACAGACGAAAGGCGTGCTCTTCGGGACGCTCGACCCCGCCCTCACCATCACCGAGAACGGGCTCAAACTCCATATCGACCTCGAAAACGGGCAAAAGACGGGATACTTCCTCGATCAGAAAGAAAACCGCGCGGCGATCCGGCGCTATGCGAAAGGGAAGAAAGTCCTCGACTGCTTCTCGAATCAAGGGGGTTTCTCCCTAAACGCCGCCTTGGCGGGGGCAAAGGAAGTCATCGCGACGGACATCAGCGAGACGGCGCTTGCCTCCGTCCGTGAGAACGCGGAGATGAATGGGTTAAGCAATGTCAAGACCCTTCGCGCGGACGTCTTCGACCTCCTCAGGGAATATCATCGCAAGGGCGAGCGCTTCGACCTCATCGTCCTCGATCCCCCAGCTTTCACCAAGTCCAAAGACACCGTGAAAGAAGGCTATAAAGGCTATCTCGACATCAACGCCCTCGCCCTGAAACTCCTGCCGCGGGGCGGCACCCTCGTGACCTGTTCTTGCAGTCAGCACCTCACCCTTCCCCTCTTCCTTAAAATGCTCTCGGAAGCCTCGGACCATGCGGGAGTGCGCGTGAAGCTCGCCGAACTCCGCGTCCAAAGCCCCGACCACGCCGCCATCCTCACGATGGACGAAACGCTCTATCTCAAAGCGGCGATCCTGAGCGTGCTTTGAGCCCCATTTCGGGAAACACAAAAAAAGAAAAGACCCGTATGCACTTGGTATACGGGCCCTTTTTCTTTCTTAACGCGCGGGTTATGCCGTCTTCAACTTGAACTCCATCACAACGGGGCAATGATCGGAATAAACAAAGCCATTGTATTTATTCGAGACCGAGACGCATTCGACGTTGCTCGTCACGAGGAAGCCGTCCACGATGATGGTGAAATTCCCCTCTTTATACGGCACGTCGCAATTGCGGCAGGTGGGCTGCAAGGTCTCATCCGAATACGTGATGCAACGCGTGATACAGCTCGGGAGAAGATCTGCGGGGAAAGGCTGCGCCCAGCCGTAATCTGTGGTGCCGAGGCCTTCATTGAGCTTCTGCGTGGAATCTCCCGTAAAGTCGTGATTAAAATCGCCTCCGCAGACGCAATAATTGCCCGCTTCGTACTCCGTCTTCATATCGTTGAAGAGCTTGGTCATCTGCGCGGCGCGGATCTCATCGCTGCCGCCGTACGCGGAGGAATGGACATTATAAAGCACGAGATATTTCCCGCCCGTCACCGCCACATAGGACTTGGAGAAACAACGGTCGAGATCGAGGAACTTGGAGAAGCCCTCCGAGATGGGGAAGCTGCGGCGAATGCCATCCTCGATGTCATATTTCGAGAAGGTCATGATCTCGCTGTTCGAGGCGCCATGCGGCTTCGTGAAGGGATAAATGAGGAAGGAGGAATGATAATTGACCGCCTCCGTGAAATCATACTTTTCGTACGCCTTCTCCAAGAGCTCGCTCTGATCCACGTGATAGCTCCTCGTGGAATTCGTATCCACCTCTTGGAAGAAGACGAAATCGGGACCGTCTGCGCCGAAGGTCTTGACATTCGCCGCGCCTTGATTGATGCAATCGATCACGCTCTCCTTACTCGCGCCCCAAGACTCCTTGCCGCCGTCCATAAAGAAGGTGAATTCCGGCGTATATGCGCCGAAGCCCAAATTCTGCGTGACGATGGTATAGGTGACGCCGCAATTCACTTTGACAAGCTCCGCGCTCCCGCCGACTTCGAGTTTCAGATCGTCCTCGATGCGGGAATAATCGATCATGATGTACGCGAGATACCCAATCGCCGCGATGACCACCACCAAGACGATGACCAAGATCGCCGTGAAGAACGTCTTGACCGCGCTCTTTCCTTTCTTATTCGCCCATATCATAAATATGACCTCCTATGATTACCTTATTTTTATCTTAGAGAGTAACTCTCCGATTTTCGACTGTATATGGAATGCGCCCGAGACGGAAGAGGAGGGATCGAGATCCACGACGACGAGATCCTTCCCTCGGAAATAGCGGACGAGCCCCGCCGCGGGATACACGACGAGGGAGGTCCCCGCGATGATCATCACGTCCGCGGAGGCGATCGCCCGGATGGCGCCCGAAACGACACTGTCATCCAACCCTTCGCCATAAAGCACGACGTCCGGCTTTATGACGCCGCCGCATTCGCAATGCGGCACGCCCGAAGACGCCTTGACCTCTTCAAGGGAATGGAACTTCCCGCATTTCACGCAATAATTGCGCCGAACCGAGCCATGGAGCTCATAGACATTTTTCGAGCCTGCGTCGGAATGTAAGCCGTCGATATTCTGCGTCACAACGGCGGAAAGCCGCCCTGCCTTCTCGAGCTCCGCGAGGAAATAATGTGCGGCATTCGGCTTGGCGTCATAAGAGATGATCTTATCCCGATAAAACTCAAAAAAATCCTCCGTGCGTTCAAGGAAACAATCGTGCGACAGCATATACTCGGGCGGGAACTTATATTTCTGACGATAAAGCCCGTCCGGACTGCGGAAATCGGGAATGCCGCTCTCCGTGCTGACGCCTGCGCCGCCGAAGAATACGAGGCGCTTCGCCCCGTCCACGATCTCTTGCAACTTTTCAACAGCCCGATCATCCATACTTTTACTATATCACATAAAAAGGAGGTTTTCAAGTGGCTGTCGCTTTTTGCCACAGAAGAAAACCTCCTTCTTGCAAATATTCCTTTGGGGCGCCTTTTCCCTCGGCCGTCAGGGACGCGGCTCTTCTGCGTCCTCCTCTTTCGTCGGAGGCGAAGGCTCCTTAAAGAAAAGATTCTTCCCGATCACCACGGAGAGACCTTTTATCCTCGAAAGCGCCGCGAGAAGCAAGATGGTCACGATGACGCCTACGCCGCCCTGCGCAAGATTTCCGGGGACGCTCGTCCAAGCCACCGCCGCGCTCCCCTTCATGATCCAAGAAGCGAAGAAATAACCCGCCGCCATAAAGACCGCCGCAGGGATCACGGCAAGCGCCGCCGACAAAAACCGATTTAACCTTCCCTTTCTCAGGAGGAAGAAGAGACCGCCCGCGAGGGCGCCTTCCAGCCCCTTGATGAGGAAGGTGGGAAGCATCCAATGGGCATAGCCGCCGATGAGATCCGCAAGAGCACTCCCGAGACCGCCCGCGATGAGCCCCGCGAAAGGTCCGAAAACCACGCCGCAAAAAAGCACGAGACCGTCGCCGAGATTCAGATATCCCTCCGTGGCGACCATCGGGATCTTGACGACAAAAGTGGCCACCGTCACCAGCGCCGTCATCAAAGCCAATATCGCTATCCCCTTCGCACTTTTCATTTTCCCCAGCTCATTTAACCCACCACTCCCGTAGGTTGTTCTGATTATAGCACGATAAGAAAAAAAGGTAAAGCGTTTGAAAGGAAATTTAAGGGATTTTTAGAAAAAAAAGAGGTCTCCGAAAAGACCTTTTTATCATATCCACTTTTTAGGTGGGGTTCAGATGCAAGACTCGATCTTTTTTACTTGGTTGAGAGCGGAGATTGGTGAAGATATGAATCGCTCTTTGAAGAAAAGGGCAGGCACGAGCGCGCCATTGGGGTCCCTACAATAATGACATTATTGTGGGGTGGAGGCGCGTACTCCTTACGTAACTGCCCTTTGATGAAATAGTTAGCGAAATATATGCGCCGCTATACGCGCTCGACTTATTTGAAGTAGCGGTCCAAAAGTTCCTTAAACGCCTTGCCGTGCCTCGCTTCGTCGCGAGCCATCTCGTGGACGGTGTCGTGGATGGCGTCGAGCACGATCTCTTTCGTTTCTTTTTTATTTTTGAGACCCGAACTCTCATTTTTTCTTTTTGAGATATTGACTTTCATTTTTCATTATTATATAATGATAAAGATACTGACTCGTCAGTCTTTTCGCTATTACGCGTTTCATAGGAGGTAAACTCATGGGCAAAAGTTTTGAAGAATGGAAGATCGGAGATCCGATGATAAACGAGCGGGACTATTGGCAAGATCCCAACTACGTGCC
The DNA here is from genome assembly GCA_946626795.1 of uncultured Clostridia bacterium. Taxonomy (GTDB): domain Bacteria; phylum Bacillota; class Clostridia; order Christensenellales; family CAG-1252; genus CAG-1252. The sequence continues at coordinate 185 of CAMOUZ010000108.1, read as the reverse complement.
GGCAGATCCCGAGAAAGCTCGTCTCGTCAAGAAACTGGCGGAGATGATCACCGACCGCATCCCGAAAAAGCTCTTCCATAAGATCAATCACCGCGACCCCGAATATTGGATCCTCGATATGATCCTCAATAAGGAGCAGGTCAAGTTCCTCCTCAATTTCAAGAAGACGAGAGTGCCCTACTCCG
>CAMOUZ010000107.1 GCA_946626795.1 uncultured Clostridia bacterium | reverse complement strand
AGGACGAGGACGGAAACGAGACGAAATACGCCGCGACTTTTGAGGAGAATTACGCCATCGTCATCACGGGCGGCACCTTCCTCCTCGACGCGAACGATGACGCCATCCACAGCGCGGGCAATCTCATCATTTCGGGCGGCGTCTTCACCATCGCTTCCGGCGATGACGGCATCAAAGCCGAGTACCTCACCAAGATCACGGGCGGAAATATCACGATCACGAAAGCATATGAAGGCATCGAGGGGGCTCTCGTGGAGATCTCCGGCGGAAATATCACCGTCAACGCCACCGAAGACGGCGTCAACGCGGCGAACGGCGACCTTGAAAAATACGATTTTAATCTCTATATCACGGGCGGCGTCTTGACCGTGAACTGCAACGGAGACGGGCTGGACAGCAACGGAAAGCTCGTCATCGCAGGCGGCACCGTCACCGTTTTCGGACCGACGAACGGCGGAAATTCCGCGCTTGACAGCGAAAGCGGCACGACCATTCAGGGCGGCACGGTCATCGCCACCTCCTACGAAGCGATGGATCCCGTGGGTGCGACGCAATATATGATCAATGCGAATCTGCGCATCTCGGCGAATACCCTCGTCACCCTGTCGGACGCGAGCGGGAACGTCATCCTCTCCTTCACGCAGCCGTAGGCTTGCAATAACGTCGTCATCAGCACGCCGACCCTCACGAGCGGCACCTATACCCTCACCTACGGCACCTCGACGGCCTCCGTCACGGCGGTGACGGGTCAGAGCGGCGGCATGGGCGGCATGGGCGGTCCCGGCGGACAGATGAACGGAGGCCCCGGCGGCAGGCGCTTCGGCGAGAGCGCGGGCACCGTCACCGAGACTGCCCCGAGCGAGAGCTTTCCCTCGGAAGGACAGATGACGCCTCCGATGAGACAAGGCGGCGCGGAAAATGCGGAAATGCCCGAACTTCCCGAAGATTTCGACCCGAGCAACATGCCAGAACCTCCTGCGGACTTCGACCCGAGCGCAAATATGCCGAGCGGTGAAATGCCGGAGGGCTTTGATCCGAGCGGCATGCCCACGCCGGGCGAGCTGCCCGAACTTCCCGAAGGGAATGAGGGCTTCCCCGCCCCGCCGACAAGCGGCTTCGCCCCTACGGGCAGAGGCGGACGTCGATAGAACCCGAGCGGATATAAAGCGGTTGAGATCCTTCAGCTCAGCTCCGCTTCGTTCAGGATGACGGAGAGGGGAGGGCGCATATCCCTCCATCTGTCATCCCGAGGCACTCGAGGGATCTCCACCTTGTTATAAAAATCGGTTGAGATGTTTCGGCAGGCTCGCTATTCGCCTGCGGCTCTACGCGGACCTTCGGTGCAACATGACGAAAATACATCTCCACCACAATGCACGCTCTGCGTGCAATTCATGCGCCGCAGGCGCAATTCACGCGCGCGTTGGGGTTCCCCGAAATGTCAAAGACATTTTGGGGTGTTGCGCGCAATTCACGACCGAAGGTCAATTCATGCACGACGTGCGATTCATGACCGAAGGTCAATTCGCGCGCCATCGGCGCCCTAAAATCGGATGCGATCCATCCTCAAAAAAACAAGACTATTCCTTATTCTCCCTCCCTATGAAGAAAGCGTCGGAAGTCCCGCGCCTTCTTCTCTTTTTTAATGAATTGCCCTTATACGCATTGCGGAAAGAAACTCGCTTGCGTATATCGCAAATTCGACAGAACTTTATATCGCTTTACGATCGATATTTCCCGCCTCTCTTGCGCATAAAAAACCGCGTTGCCTCTTCCCGAAGGAATGCGGCCGCGCGGTTTTGCTTGGTATGAAAAACAAAGTTTTTCTTTTTCGTTTTAGATCTTGGGGAGCTTGGAGATGGATTTCTGCAGATCTTCGTCCGTCGGGATGTAATCGCTCATCTCGCCGTCATGATATTTGCCATACGCCACCATATCGAAATAACCCGTACCGGTGAGTCCGAAGAGGATGGTCTTCTCCTCCCCCGTTTCCTTACATTTCAAGGCTTCGTCGATCGCGACGCGAATGGCGTGCGAGCTCTCGGGCGCGGGCAGGATGCCCTCGGAACGAGCGAACATTTCCGCTGCTTCAAAGACCTTGGTCTGCTCGACGGACGTCGCCTCCATATAGCCCTCGTCATAAAGCTCGGAAAGGATGGAGCTCATGCCGTGATAACGGAGACCGCCCGCATGGTTCGCAGAGGGGATGAACCCGCTGCCGAGGGTGTACATCTTCGCGAGGGGGCAGACCTTGCCCGTATCGCAGAAATCATAGGCATAGACGCCGCGCGTAAGGCTCGGACAGCTTGCAGGCTCCACCGCGATGATGCGATAATCCTTCTCTCCGCGGAGCTTCTCTCCCATAAAGGGAGAGATGAGACCGCCGAGATTACTGCCGCCGCCCGCGCAACCGATGATGAGGTCGGGAGTGATGCCGTATTTATCCATCGCCGCTTTGGCTTCGAGGCCGATGACGGACTGATGCAAAAGCACTTGGTTCAAAACGCTGCCGAGAACATAACGATAGCCCTCATTCGTGACAGCTTTCTCCACCGCTTCCGAAATGGCGCAGCCGAGGCTGCCCGTCGTGCCGGGGAATTCCTGAAGGATCTTTTTGCCGATCTCCGTCTCCATGGAGGGAGAGGGCGTCACGCTCGCACCATAGGTGCGCATGACTTCGCGGCGGAAGGGCTTCTGTTCATAAGAGCATTTGACCATAAAGACCTTGCAGTCCAGCCCGAAATAAGCGCACGCCATCGAAAGCGCGGTGCCCCATTGTCCTGCGCCGGTCTCCGTCGTGACGCCCTTCAAGCCCTGCTTCTTGGCGTAATAGGCTTGGGCGATGGCGGAATTCAGCTTATGACTGCCGCTGGTATTATTGCCCTCGAACTTATAATAGATCTTCGCGGGGGTGCCGAGCTTCTCCTCCAAGCAATACGCTCTGACAAGGGGGGACGGACGATACATCTTATAGAAACTTCTGATCTCCTCGGGGATCTCGATATACGGCGTATCGTTATCCAGCTCTTGTTTGATGAGCTCGTCGCAGAAAACGGGCGCGAGATCCGCCTTGGTGACGGGCTTGCCCGTCGCGGGGTTCAGGAGCGGCGCGGGCTTCACTTTCATATCGGCGCGCACATTATACCACGCTTTCGGCATCTCGGATTCTTCGAGATAAATCTTGTACGGAACTTTCTTTTCTTCTTTACTCATGGTTTTTTCCTCCTTTTCTCCGCCATGGCGGTCATATTTTACGCTTAAAGCGTACTTTCCTGTTTTTCTGCCGGATCGGGAGTAATAAAAAAGCCCGTCCAAGCAAAAACATCTTTTGCCGGGACAGGACTGTATCCTGCGGTGCCACCCTGCTTGACGCCTTAGCGCCCACTCTTAACGTACTGCATACGCTCGACTTTTCTGACGGAGGATCGTACTCCGGCTCGCATACTCGGTCTCCCTTTCCGCTACGCCCTCGGAAGCCCATTCCGCTTAGTATCCCCTGCCGCGATCTCACCATCCGCGGCTCTCTATGAAGGGAGAGGCTATGCGTACTCTTCTTCCTCTTCGGTTTGACTTTATTGTAGCACCGCGCTTTTCCTCTGTCAAACGTTTTTTTTTAGCTTTTTCAAGTTTTTTGAAAAGAGGCAAGATGACATTTTGCCCTAATTATGCGCGAAAAACGAAGATATTATATAGCATAATCGCGCCTCCGCGTTTCAGAAAGAAAAGCATCGTTATGACATACTTCGCAGAGAAAGAAAATATATATAATCGATACGATCTCGGAGGGAAAAATGGAACAAAACGTCTCAAAAAGCAAGCACAGTCTCACGATACGCGATCTCACCACCGTGACGGGCGTCAAATCCGTCGTCAGTCTCGGGGAAAAAGAAGTGCGCCTCGCGCTCGAAGAGAAGACGCTGACTCTCGTCGGGCGCGCCTTCTCCGCAGAGCACCTCTCCCTCGAAGAGGGAACGCTGGTCCTCTCGGGGGAAGTGGATAGTCTCCGTTACGGCGCGAAGACCGAAGCGAAAGGTCTCCTGAAACGCCTTTTGAAATGATCCTCGGAGAATGCGGCGTCTTCGCGAAGATGCTGGCGGCGGGGCTCGCCGCTGGGATCCTTGCCAGATTGCTTCATATCCTCGGCTCCGCCTCCCGTTCGGCGCGCTTTTTCTGCGACGCTCTCATCGCGGGAGAAACGGGCGCCGCGTATTTTTTCTCGCTCTATCTCTCGGCGGGCGGCGTCTTTCGCCTTTATTCCCTCGTCGCCTTTCTCCTCGGCGTCTTTCTCTCCCTCTCTCTTCTCTTGCGTTTTTCCCCTTTTTTACGACGGTTCGCGGCG
>CAMOUZ010000106.1 GCA_946626795.1 uncultured Clostridia bacterium | reverse complement strand
GTCTTTATAATGCACGCCCGAGAGGATCGCGCGCGTATTGATGACGTAGGTGGCATTCCCCGCGAGTATATAATCTTTCACTTCCGAGCTTCCTTCGCTCGCCTTTCCGAGGTGTTTGGTGGGGAGACCCTTCTCTGCGAGGAACTTCGTGCTGAGACCCGTGGACGCGAAGTCGAAGCCGAGCGCCGCAAAACGACGGATCAAAGGAAGGGCTTCTTCCTTGTCTTCGTCCGCAAGCGTGATGAGGACGGTGCCCGTCTTCTTGAGACGCATTCCCGCCGCGATAAACGCCTTTTTGAAAGCTTCTTCGAGGGTCTCGCCGCAGCCGATCGCTTCTCCCGTGGACTTCATCTCCGGCGAAAGATACGCGTCCAAGCCGCGGAGCTTATGGAAGGAGAAAACAGGAACTTTCACGAAATATCCGCGCGGGTTTTCCCGATAGCCCGCGTATCCCTGCGCGGCAAGACTCTCGCCGAGAATGACCTTTGTGGCGATATCTGCCACGGGGATCCCCGTGGATTTTGAGAGGAAGGGAACGGTACGCGAAGAACGGGGGTTCACCTCGATGACGTAAACATCCTCGCCGTCCACGATGTACTGCACGTTAAAGAGCCCTTTTATCCCGATGGCGAGTCCCAATTTCTCAGTGTAATCGAGAATGGTCTTTTTCACGCCATCCGAAAGCGAGAAGGATGGATAGACCGAGATGCTGTCGCCCGAATGCACGCCCGTGCGCTCCACGAGTTCCATGATCCCGGGGACATAAACGGACTGCCCATCCGCGATGGCGTCCACCTCCACCTCTTTTCCCTTAATGTATTTATCAATGAGAACGGGGTGCGCCGTGCCCACCGCGAAGGCTTCGCCGAGGTATTTCACGAGCTCGCTCTCCTTGGAGACGATCTGCATCGCCCTGCCGCCGAGCACGAAGCTCGGGCGAACGAGAAGGGGATAGCCGATCTCCGCCGCCGCTTTTACGCCGCTCGGGATATCGAGCACCGCCGCGCCGCGCGGACGCGGAACGCCGACAGAGGAAAGCAATTCGTCGAAAAGCTCCCTGTCTTCCGCCTTGTCGATCTCCGCCTTGCCCGTACCGAGAAGGGTCACGCCGCGCGACGCCAAAGGCGCCGCAAGATTGATGGCGGTCTGCCCGCCGAGGGAGGTCACCACTCCTTCCGCGCCCTCGAATTCAAGAACGTTCATCACATCTTCGGGGGTCAAAGGATCGAAATAAAGCTTATCCGCCGTCGTGTAATCGGTGGAGACCGTCTCGGGGTTATTATTGATGATGATGGACTCATAACCGCTGTTTTTGATGGTCTTCACGGCGTGCACCGTCGAATAATCGAACTCGATGCCTTGTCCGATGCGGATGGGACCCGCGCCGAGACAGACGATCTTCTTCTTGTCCGTGCGGACGGAATCATTCGCGCCCGAATACGACGAATAAAAATACGGAATATACTTTCCGGTATGCAAGGTATCCACCATGCGGAAGGCGGGACGGATCCCCTGCGCCTTACGGAACGCCGTCACGTCGCTCTCCGCACATTTCCACAAGCGAGCGACGTATCCGTCCGAAAATCCCATCTTCTTCGCGGTCAAAAGCTCTTTCTCCGAGAAAGGCGCCGCTTTCAAAGCGTCCTCTTCCTTGATGATCTTCGCGATGGACTCGATGAAATAAGGCGTGATCATCGTGACTTCGGCGATCTTTGCAGGCGAAGCGCCGCGCGACAAAAGCTCCGCGATCGCGAAGAAATTATCCGCGCGGAAGACGCGAATATAGTCGAAAAGCTCCTCCGCCGTCATATCGTCGAATTTCGCGTGATAGAGGTGATTGACTTTGACTTCGAGGGAGCGCACCGATTTCAAGATGCATTCTTCGAGATTCGAGCCGATGCCCATGACCTCGCCCGTCGCCTTCATCTGCGTGCCGAGGAGGTTCTCCGCCGTCGTGAATTTATCAAAGGGGAAACGCGGGAATTTCGCGACGATATAATCGAGCGAAGGCTCGGTGATCGCCCTGCCGCCCGCCACTTCGATCTCCGCAAGCGTCATGCCGACCGCCACTTTCGCCGTGACCCGCGCGATGGGGTATCCGCTGGCTTTGGAAGCAAGCGCCGAGGAACGCGAGACCCTCGGATTCACCTCAATGAGGAAATACTCTTTTCCCTTGGGCGCGAGCGCGAATTGCACGTTGCAACCGCCCGCGATTTTGAGCTCTTTGATGATCTTGACGGCGCTGTCATTCAGCATTTTGAGCTCGTCTGCGGAGAGGGTCAGAATGGGCGCGACGACGATGGAATCGCCCGTATGCACGCCGACGGGATCCACATTCTCCATGCCGCAGACCGTGATGGTATTTCCTTCCCCGTCCCGCATGACCTCGAATTCGATCTCTTTATATCCTTTCACGCTCTTTTCCACCAAGACCTGCGAGACGGGAGAGATCCTGAGACCGTTCGTGGCGATCTCGACGAGCTCCTCTTCATTCTCCGCAAAGCCGCCGCCCGTGCCGCCGAGGGTGAAGGCGGGGCGCACCACGACGGGATAGCCGATGTCGCCCGCCGCTTTCACGGCTTCTTCGAGGGTATAAGCAATCTCAGAAGGGATCACGGGCTCTCCGATGCGCTCGCACATCTCCTTGAAAAGCTCTCTGTCCTCCGCGAGGCGAATGCTCCGAAGGTCGGTCCCGAGGAGCTCCACGCCGTACTTTTCGAGAATTCCCCTTTCCGAGAGCTCGATCGCAAGATTCAGCCCCGTCTGTCCGCCGATGCCGGGGACCAAAGCGTCGGGACGCTCTTTCGCGATGACTTTCTCGATATAAGGCGCGGTCAAAGGCTCCATATAGACCTCGTCCGCGATCTCGGGATCGGTCATAATGGTGGCGGGATTGGAATTTACGAGGACGACCTCGTATCCCTCTTCGCGAAGGGCGAGACAGGCTTGCGTGCCGGCGTAATCGAACTCCGCCGCCTGCCCGATCACGATGGGACCGGATCCGATAATGAGCACTTTTTTGATGTCTTTTCTTTTCATATTCTTTTCTCCGTTCTTTCGGGAAGGACGGCCGCTTGCCGCACGCGCTTCCCGATTTTCCCTTTTTCTAAAACGCGCCTTTTTCCGAAAGCGCCAAGGCGATCACCGCTTTGATGGTATGCAGTCTATTCTCCGCTTCGTCGAAGACGACGGACCGATCGCCGAGGAAGACTTCGTCCGCGACTTCCATCTCGGTCAAGCCGAATTTCTCATATATCTCCTTCCCGATCTCCGTGCCGAGATCATGAAAAGCGGGTAAACAATGAAGGAAAATCGCCTCTTTATTCGCCTTCGCCATCACCTCTGCGGTCACGCGATAAGGCGAGATATCTTTTATGCGCTCCGCCCAAACTTCCTCGGGCTCGCCCATGCTCACCCAAACGTCGGTATAGACGGCGTCCGCACCGAGGCTTCCTTTCGCGGGATCTTCCTCGAAGCGGAGGATCGAGCCCGTCTCTTTCGCGATCTCACGGCATTTTGCGATGAGGGCTGGATCGGGGAAATACTTCGCCGGGCAACAAGCAGTGAAATGCATCCCCATCTTCGCCGCGCCCACCATCAGAGAATTCCCCATATTGTAGCGCGCGTCGCCGTAATAAGCGAGAGTCCGCCCTTTGAGATCGCCGAGCTTCTCCCGAATCGTCAGAAAGTCCGCAAGGATCTGCGTGGGATGAGACTCATTGGTCAGCCCGTTGAAAGTCGGCACGCCCGAATATTTCGCGAGCGCCTCGACGATCTCCTGCCCGTAACCGCGATATTCGATCGCGTCGAACATCCTGCCGAGCACTTTCGCGGTGTCCGCGATGCTCTCTTTCTTGCCGATCTGCGAGCTCTTCGGATCAAGATACACGGCGTGCATCCCGAGATCCGCCGCCGCCACCTCGAAGGCGCAACGGGTGCGCGTGGAGGTCTTCTCAAAGAGAAGCGCGATATTTTTCCCGCGCAGGATATCGTGCGGGATCCCCGCCTTTTTCTTCGCTTTCAGGCTCGCCGCTGCCTGCAAATATGCTTCTATTTCCTCTTTCGTGAGGTCGATGATTTTCAAAAAATTCTTCTTGTATAAGCTCATATTTCCTCCTTGACGGTCTCGATCAAGACGTCGAGCGCGCGATCCAAGAGATCATACGGGATGTTAAGGGCGGGAAGCAATCTGACCTTGCTTTTCGCCGTGAGGAAGAGCACTCCCTTCTCCATACATTTCGCCACGATCTTTTTCGCATCCCCTTTGGTCTCCACGCCGATCATCAAGCCCATTCCGCTGACCGATAGGACTCCTTCCGCCTTTTCAAGCCGCGCTTTGATATGCTCTCCTTT
>CAMOUZ010000105.1 GCA_946626795.1 uncultured Clostridia bacterium | reverse complement strand
CCAAGGTATCGAACCCTTTCTTGATCTTGCCGAACCCGCTCTGCGCTTTATTATACGCCTTGATGATCAGGAAGAGGACAAACGCCGTCAAAAGGAAGGTGATCACCGCGGAGATCACGGCTCCCCAATCCAGGATCAGCGCTTCGGTCAGGATATTCCCCGCCTCGTCTTCCACGGCATTGCGGAGCACGGTCTGCAAGCCTGTCTGCCCGATGGGAATCAAATTGATAAGCGGCTTCAAGATGCCATTCACCACGGCGGTGATGATGGCGGTGAATGCCGCGCCGACGATCATGCCGACGGCGAGATCCATCACGTTTCCACGACTGATAAAAGTCTTAAACTCTTTGAAAAATTTCTTCATATTGCCTCCCTTTCCGTCCCTGCTTCGGGCGGATATATCCTTTGGATATTTTTATTCTATTCCCTTCCTTCCCGTTTGTCAATCCTTTCCTTTTTCTCGGCTTCGAGCTCGAAAGGATAGACGACTTTTTTCAGATAAAGCCCTTCGGGGGGCATGGTCTTTCCCGCCCTCGTGCGATCGCCGGACGAAATGATCTCCCCGACCTCGTCTGGCGAAAGCTTCCCGATCCCGACATAATAAAGCGTCCCCACCATGATGCGCACCATATTATACAAAAAGCCGTTTCCCGTGACCTCGAAGAAGATCTCGTCCCCTCTCTCCTCGATGTCGAAAGAATAAATCGTCCTGACCGTGGTCTTGACATGGCCGCCCGCCGCTTGGAAACATTTGAAATCGTGCTCGCCGATAATCTTCTCCGCCGCGAGACGCATCAAAGCGACATTCGGCTTCTTCGGAACGTAGGCATAAAGTCCCTCGCGCAAGGGACTCGAAACGGGCGCGCAATACAGCTTATAAAGATAGGTCTTGGAGAGCGCGTCAAAGCGCGCATTGAAGCTGTCTTCCACCCGAACGGCGGAGAGCACGCGCACGTCGGACGGGAGATGCGCGTTCAAAGCGATGGGGAGCTTCTCCAAAGGGATCTTGGTGTCGGTGTCGAAATGTACGGCTTGACCCATCGCATGCACCTTCGCGTCCGTTCTGCCGCTTCCATGCATCGTGGCTGCCTTGCCCGTCACTTCCCGCACGGCATTCGCGAGGACTTCCTGCACGGAGAACCCGTTTTTTTGACGCTGCCAGCCGCAATAGCCGACACCTTTATACTCCACACGCAAAAGCACTCTCATATCAACGGAAAAGCGAGAGGATCATCTCGTCGAAATGCCAGAGGTATTTATTCAAAAATACCAGCGCAAACACCGAAAGACAGAACAATGCGGCGACAAGATCCGCCACGGTGAGCTTCATCACTTTATATTTCGTGCGTTTCGCCACCGAACTGTAACAGCGCGCGTCCATTGCGAGCGCGAGCTCGTCCGCACGCCTAAACGCTCCCACGAAAAGGGGCACGAGGACGGGGATCATCGCCTTCGCCTTTTTCAAGACGCCGCCGGTGTCGAAATCCGCGCCGCGCGCCTTCTGCGCAAGGATGATCTTATTTGTCTCTTCCATCAAGATGGGAATCATACGAAGCGCGATGCTCATAATAAGGGCGATGGCATGGACAGGCACTTTGATGACTTTCAAGGGGGAAAGCAGGCTCTCTATGGCGTCCGTGAGCTCCATCGGCGTCGTCGTGAGAGTGAGAAGAGAGGGAAAGAGCATCAAAAGGATCAGGCGTAAAGCGAGCTTTATCGCGCGCTCAATACCCTCTTTATAAATCGAGATGAATTTCCAAGAGAAAAGAAGCTCCTCCCCTTTCGTGAAGAAGAGATTGATGGCGGAGGTGATGAGCACCAAGACGACCACCGCTCTCACCGTGCGGAAAAGCACGCGCAGAGGGATCTTGGAAAGGAGCGCCACCGCCACGATGAAGAGGAAAAGCACGCCGTACATTGCATAGTCCGCCACGAAGAAGACCGTCACGATATAAAAGAGGACGATGAGGAGCTTTACGCGCGGATCCAACCTATGCACGGGGGAATTCGAGGGATAATACTGTCCGAAAACGATGTTATCCATGCGCCCTCCTTTCCCGAAGCGCAGCGATAAGCTCCGCTTTCGTCACGGGCATGGAGGGAAGGCTCATCCCGAGGCGAGAGAGCTCTTTCGCCACCTTCACGACGGAGGGACAGTCCAGCTCCGTCTTGGCAAGCAATTCATCATCGTAAAAGATCTCGCGCGGCGATGCGAAACGGGCGATCTCCCCGTCCGAAAAGAGCGCGATCTTATCACAATTCTCGGCGACGCTGTCCATATCGTGTGAAACCACGATGACGGTCGGCGAGAAACTCGCTTTCAATTTTTTCACAAGCGCGAGAATCTCTTGCTTCCCTTTGGGATCGAGACCCGCGATGGGTTCGTCGAGAACAAGGACTTTCGGTCTCATCGCAATGACCCCCGCGATCGCCACGCGCCGCTTCTGCCCGCCCGAAAGCTCGAAAGGCGAGCGGTCGCGAATGTCCTCGTAATCCAGCCCGACAAGGGTGATCGCCTCCCTTACGCGCTCCTTGATCTCCCTATCGTCGAGACCGAGATTTTTCGGGCCGTAAGAGACGTCTTTCTCGACGGTTTCGTCGAAGAGCTGATACTCGGGATATTGCATCACCATCCCCACCGTGCCGCGCAGTCTTTTCAGATCCGGCTTCTTCGCCGTGAGATCGATGTCATAGACTTTGATTTCACCGCTTTGGAGACGGATGAGGGCATTCAAATGCTGAATGAAAGTGGACTTCCCGCTGCCTGTCTTGCCGATGACGCCGACATATTCCCCTTCCTCGATGCGAAGAGTGACGCCTTTCAGCGCCGTGGAGGCGTAAGGCGTCTTGGGAGAATAAGTATAGGTAACGTCCTTTACTTCGATCGACATATTTCTTCCGCCAATGACTTTTCGTCGTAGATCTTCTGCGGGAGGTCGAATCCCGCTTCGCGGAGCTTCTCCGCGAGATAATCCGAGATGGGGAGTTCGAGGTGATAGCGCCGCACGGCGTCTCTGTCCCCGAAGACTTTTGCGGGCGTGCCGTCCATCACGACGGAGCCTTCGCTCATCACGATGACTCTGTCCGCCGAGACGGTCTCCTCCATATAATGCGTGATGAGGATCACGGTGATCCCCTGCCGATTAAGCTCGTGCGCGACTTTGAGCACTTCGCGCCTGCCTTTCGGATCCAGCATCGCCGTGCTCTCGTCGAGCACGAGCGTCTTCGGCTTCATCGCGAGGACGGAGGCGATGGCGATACGCTGTTTCTGTCCGCCCGAGAGCTTATAAGGAGTATGATGACGGTGCTCCGTCATGCCCACGGCTTCGAGCGCATAGGTAATACGCTCCTCGATCTCCTCCCTCGGCACGCCGAGATTCTCGGGGCCGAAAGCGAGCTCGTCCTCGATAATGGAAGCTATCATTTGATTATCGGGATTTTGGAAGACCATGCCCACCTTCCGCCGAATGGAAAAAAGAGCCTCTTCCTCCTCGGTATTCGTCGTCTCGCCATCCACGAGCACCTCCCCATGCGTCGGAGAAAGCAGCCCGTTCATCAGCTTGGCGAGCGTGCTTTTTCCGCTCCCGTTCTCCCCGAGGACGCAGACGAAAGATCCGTCCGCTATCTCCAAGCTGACATCTCTGACTGCGGGGACGGGATCGCCTTCCGTCGGGTATTCATAAGTAACGTTTTTGAATGTGATGGGCATATCTTTATCCACAAAGGGAGCTCCGATATCGAAGCTCCCCAAGCGTTAATTCTTTATCGGTGTGGGATCATTCCTTTCCCGCGAGCTTCTTATAGCCTGCGAGTCTCGCCTTGGAGTCCGCCTCCGTCTTGGCGAAGAGCGCTTCTGCGATCTGCGGTTGCGTCTTCTTCAAGGAAGCATATCTCGTCTCGCCCGCAAGGAACGCCTGATAATCGGCGGTGGGATCCTTGGAGTCGAGCGTGAAGGGATTCACACCCTCCGCCGCGGCGGGATTATAACGATAGAGCTGCCAATAGCCGCAATCCACCGCTTTCTTCTCCTCGGTCTGGCTATTCGCCATATTGATGCCGTGGTTGATACAAGGCGCATAGCAGATCACAAGGGACGGCCCGTCATACGCCTCCGCCTCGACGATCGCATTCAGGAATTGCTGCTTATTCGAGCCCATCGCGCACTGCGCAACGTAGACATAGCCATAGCTCATCGCCATCATGCCGAGGTCCTTCTTCTTGGTCCTCTTACCTGCCGCGGCGAATTTCGCCACAGAGCCGGTCGGCGTGGACTTACTGGACTGACCGCCGGTATTGCTATACACCTCGGTGTCGAGGACGAGGACATTCACGTCTTCGCCGCAAGCGAGCACGTGATCCAAGCCGCCGTAGCCGATGTCG
>CAMOUZ010000104.1 GCA_946626795.1 uncultured Clostridia bacterium | reverse complement strand
CCAAGAATATCGACGACTTCGTGCCGGACGACTTCCCGCAGCTCCATATGGATCTCCATGAGATCCGTCGTTTGTATACGACGGTCCCCGGGGACAAGGAAGTGCCGCAGGAAGATCTGCGCAAGATGAACGCCGCGCTCGACAGAGTCATCCGACAGTATAAGATCAATACGGCGAAGGAAGACAGTGCGCGGCAGAAAGCTCTCTTGAAGCAACAGCTCAAAGAGGAGCAACAACTCAAACTCGAAGCCTTGAAGCAGGCGCAGAAAGACGCGAAAGAGGCGGAGAAGAGACGCAAGTTAGAAGAGAAAGAACGCATTCGCGCGGAGAAGGAGGCGGAAAAAGCCGCCAAGCAAGCCAAGCGTGAAGAGGAAGAGCGTATCAAGCGTGAGAAGCGCGAGATGCATGACAGAGTGGTCCGCGCAGAAGAGAGGCTTATGCGTTTGAGACTCTGTCAGGAAGAGGCGGAGATGGAGAGACGTCTCGCCGCGGAGAAAGAGAGACTTGAAGAGATCAAACGCTCCGAGATCGAGCGTATGGAGACGGAGAAGATGCTCCTCGCCGAACAGCTCGAACGCGAAAAGGCGATGACCTATATCGCGCCGCTCGAAGGCGAAGCCCTCTTGCTCCTCCGTAAGAAGGAGATCCGTCGCATCGAAGAGATGCGTCAAGAGCAAGAGAAGACGATGCAGCAGCTCATCACCACGCACTATGCCGATATGGAAGCGCAGCAGAAGCAAGCCATCATCGATATGGAAGAGCTTGCCGCGCTCATCAATTTCGATAACGTAACGGTCAGCGAAGAAGAGCGTAAGGAAGCGATGGAGGCGGAAGACGTCAACGTGCTTACCTATGGCAAGGAGGAGATCAACGATATCCTCAATGACAAGCTGACGCCCTCGCAGCTCGAGGAAGAGAAAGCGGCGGCGAAGCCGCCCGTGCCGGAAGTGGGTGATTACGGCTTTGAGGAGCTCGGTCAAGACGCGGAAGAAGTGGTCTTCGAGCTCGTGCCGGAAGAAGAGCCCGAGCCGGAAGCGGCGCCCGAAGAGCCCGCGGAAGAGCCCAAGCCCGAAGAAGAGCTTTCGCAAGTCGCGGACGAAGCGGGAGATCCGACGATGGCTTCCGCAGACGACGAATGGAGCTTCATCGACTCCTTGAAAGTGGATGCGCCCGTCGCGTCCGCCGCGCCTGTTACGATCGCGCAGGAAGAAGTAGATCGCGAGAACGTCGCGGTTTCGAGAGCGGAACGTAAGGCATATAAGCAGCGCTTGAAGGCGGAGGCGAAAGCCAAGAAAGAAGCGGAGAAAGCGCGTCGCGAGCAGGAGAAGAAAGAGCAGAAAGAGCGCTTGAAGCGTCTCGAAGAAGAGAACAAGGCCGCCGCGACCACGAGCTATGCGCCCACGTCGCCGCGTCCCAAGAAACAGCCCAATCCGTATACGCCGACGGCGCAGGATATCTTGATGCCGAAGCCGAAGGAAGAAGCGCCGAAGACTGCGGAGACGCCCATCGCGGAGATCAAGACGAGCGGCGGAACGGGAGCGGCGCGTCCGCGCACCTTCGTCCCGCGTTCCTATACGCCGATCAGCATCACGCCGGAGAATGTCCACGAAGTGCTGGGAGACAATAAGGGCAAGAAGAAAAAGAAATAATGAGAATGGGGGCGGTTTCGACCGCCCCCGTATCACCTATTCAATATGTCGAAAGAGCAAGCAACGAAAAAATCGCAATCCAAAGTAAAGAAGATCCTGAGCGCTGTCCTCACCGCTATTTTGGTGTTGCTCGTCATCGGCGGCGTCGCTCTTGTCATACACGTCAAGACGGCGAAGGATCCTTCTGTCTTCGGATATAGCGTATACACGGTGGCGACGGGCTCCATGACTCCCGCACTTCGCGTCGGGGACGTGATCCTCGTCAAGAAAGTGACCGATCCCAAGGAGCTTCAAAAGGACGATATCATCACCTTTTACGGGCAGGGGAAACAGTCGGGGAAGATCATCACGCACCGCATCATTTCGGAAGGGGTGGAGTCTGACGGAACGATCCGCACCTGCGGGGACGCGAATTACGGGCTCGCGGATGATCCCATCGGGTTTGAGCACGTCATCGGCAAGATGGTGAAGAAATCCGGCGCGCTTTATTTCCTGCATTCCGCGTTTTCAAGCAAGATCGGGTTCGTCCTCATTGTTTTCCTTCCGCTCCTCGTTTTGCTCATCATCCAAGTGGTGAACTTCGCGCGTGCGTGTAAAATGGATAAGGATGGGAAGATAAAAGGCGAAGAATCTCCCGAGGAGAGCGAGGAAGAGAAAGATCGGAAGCTCATCGAAGAGTATTTGCGTCGGCAAAAGGAAAACGAAGGAAAGGAAAACGAAGGAAAGGAAAACGAAGCAAAGGAAGAAGAGAAGAAAGAAGAATGAGCGGAGCGTCTCGGACTTCTCGAAAGCGTGCGGTCACGGCTTATGTGGCCGCTTTTTTTATTTTTTCGGAGGAAAAAACGAGGAGAGAAGGACGGCTCTCCTTCTTTTTTCGCCTTGCTTGCCGCTGTCTTTCCGAAAATTTCCTTTCGGAGAAGGTTGCATTACGTTCGGCAAGGGGGTATAATGAAGGGGTAAAAAGGGAGGGATCCCCTTGAAAAGCAAGTAAAAGGAGTATCGATATGCTTGAAGTAAAAGATTTAACGAAAGTATATACCGGCAAGGGCGGCGTGGTCACGCGCGCTCTCGACGGCGTCTCCGTCGTTTTCCCCGAGAAAGGAATGGTCTTTCTCCTCGGTAGGAGCGGATCGGGTAAGTCCACGCTTTTGAATGTGGCGGGCGGCCTCGATAAGCCCGATGGCGGCGAGGTCATCGTGAAGGGCAGGAGCAGCAAGGATTTCTCCGGTTCGGATTTCGACAGTTACAGAAATACCTTTATCGGTTTCGTCTTCCAAGAATACAACATCTTGAACGAATTCACCATCGAGCAGAATATCGCGCTCGCGTTGCAACTTCAAAATAAGCCGAATAATAAGCAGGCGGTGGAGGATCTGCTCAAAAAGGTGGACCTCGTCGGATACGGAAAGAGAAAGCCGAATACCCTCTCGGGCGGACAGAAGCAGAGAGTCGCCATCGCGCGCGCCCTCATCAAAGAGCCGGAGATCATCATGGCGGACGAGCCGACGGGCGCTTTGGACTCCACGACGGGCAAGCAGGTTTTGGACACCTTGAAGAAGCTCTCGGAAGAGAAGCTCGTCATCGTGGTCTCGCATGACAGGGACTTCGCGGAGTATTACGGCGATAGGATCATCGAGCTCAAAGACGGCAAGGTGATCTCGGACGTCTCGAAGACTTATTCCGAGCCGAAGAATAATACGGAGAATGTCAGCCAAGTGTCGGAAGATACCATCACCGTTAAGAAAGGCTCCGACATCACGGACGAGGACGTGAAGCGTATCGCGGAGATGCTCCGTCAGAGTGAGGGCGAAGCCATCATCACCACGAGCGCGCGCGAGCTCCCGGACGTCAAACGCGCGTGTAAGATCAATGATTCGGGCGCGAAAGAGTCCTTTAAGGACACGGAGAACGTTGAGATCGCTTCCTATGACGGCTCGAAGACCAAATTTATCAAGTCGCACCTTCCCATGGGACATGCCATCAAGATGGGTGCGAGCGGCCTAAGGACCAAGCCGATCCGTTTGATCTTCACCATCATTCTCGCCGTAGCGGCTTTCGTCCTCTTCGGCGTGGTCTCCACCTTTATGCTGTATGATCCCGATTACTCGGTCTCCGAAGCGTTGAAGGAAGCGAACTATCCGAACGTCACCGTGGACAAGCATTACACCTATACGCGCACTTCGTACCGCGTCAATAATAAGACGGGGGAGGAAGAAGTGGATTACACCGACGATGACGACGCCTATACCCTTTTCACGGCGGAAGAGATCGCCGCGATGAATAAAAACGGGCTGAATTTCGCCGGCGTCTATACCTTCAATAACAGTACGTATAACAATGATGCGCGCTTTAACATAGGGCTTATCAAGGACGGAAGCTATACGACCATTTCCCTCGAGGATGAAGTGAGAGAATATTACGCGGTGACGGAGCCGCAGGGCTTTACGGACTGCGGCGAGGATTATCTCCGCACAAATGGATTCACGGTCACGGGTGATTATCCCGCGAACGAGAAAGAGATCATGATCACCGAGTATTTCGCGGAGCTTTTCGCGAATACGACAGCTTGCGGCATCGCGAATGTGCAGGAGATGATCGGCAAGAAAGTGCGCCTCTCGAATTCGAGCGGAATGCAAGCGGAATTCACCGTCACCGGCATCGTGAAGACGGGAGAGATCCCCGCAGAGTATGCCGAGCTGAAAAAGAGCGGAAATTTAAGCGAAAAAGAACGCAATACGCTTGCGGCGAAACT